>JANOQK010000133.1:0-3851 GCA_031414855.1 Bacteroidia bacterium
GGATGCTCGTTTTTTTTCCAACTTTTTTCCATCCGTAAAATCCATCAGAAGGAATAATGCATCTCCTTTTTTTAAGAGTTTTTAGAGCAATAGGCCTTTCAGATATTTGATCAGCTCTCAGGTTGATGATCCGTTCACTTATAGATTTATTTTTGGCCCAGGCGGGCGCAATTCCCCAATAAAAAAATGAAACTCCTTCCGGACTATCGGTGGTGATTACGGGTAGGAGTTGTGAAGGAGCCGCATTGTACCGCGGTACATAGCCTTCCGGCACATCCACTGAAAAGCGTTCGGCAAGTTTTTGTAAAGGTGCTGTTATCGAATACCGCTCTACCATTATATTTTTGATTCAATAAATTCCAATGCTCTTAGTTCGGACCAATATAGCCCATTTTGATTGAATAGAGTAAAGCCAACATGTCCACCAAAATCAGAATAGTCCATTGTCAGTTTTTGATTTCCAATGCCTTCAGAAGTTGGGAAACATTCCAAACTCAGGAAGGGATCATTCTTAGCACTTATAATTAGTGTCGGGACTTTAATTTTTTTTAAGAAATGCAGGGAACTATTTTTAGTGTAGTAATCAATGGCATCTTTGAATCCATGAATTGGAGCGGTGAACTTATCGTCAAATTCCATAAGCGTTTTAATGGAATCAATTCCATCGGCATCAAGTTCTGAAAGCCGTTTTGATTTTTGAATGATCTTAGATTTCAAACTTTTTAAAAACCGATTGGAGTACATCCAATTAGAGGGTGACGATATTTTTAAACAACTCGAATGCAAATCCATGGGCACAGAGAAAACAATAGCATTTTTTAGTGTAAGGGGAAACTGCTTTCCTTTTTCTCCCAGATATTTCAGTGTGAGGTTGCCACCCAGGCTAAACCCAACTAATGAAAGGGTAGCATAGGAATTTTGTTTGGCAGCGTGATCAACAATGTGATTTAAATCATCGGTTGCACCGCTGTGATAGAATCTAAGATTCCGGTTCATTTCATCACTGCATCCCCGATAGTTCCAGGCAAGCACATCGTATCCCGATTGAAAGAAGGCGCGTGCCATCCCTCTCACATAGGGGCGAGATGAATTTCCTTCCAACCCATGAGAGATAATGACCAGTTTCGAAGCTCCTTGTTTTAACCAATCCAGATCTAGAAAATCATTATCTGGTGTTGATATGCGCTCTCTTTGGTAAGGAAGTAAATTTACTTTCCTGAGGAGAGAAGGGTAGATAGTTTCAAGATGTGGATGGAAAAGAAGAGTAGGGCGGTGATACATTTTAATTCCAGAGGTAATCGGTGTAAAGGTAATCAGTAATCGGAAGGTGTGATCAATGCCGGAGACTGATTACCATTTCATTGAATGGTTTAGTGGTAAAGCCTTACCAACCGTTTCTCCCCTTTAAGGAAGTAATGTGAGCCAAATGATGATCTCCATGCCAGGCATATAAGCCCATTAGATTATCAAGGCGGACATGCTTTTTAGTTTCTGGATGAATGTATTCTTTTTTAAGATCGGCAGGTGAAAGTTGTTTCAAAAGTAAAATCCATTTCGCATGTAGCGCTTTTAATAAAGAGATCGATATGGTTGGATCGGCCTTCGTCTCCGCAGTTTCTGCCCAACTCTTTTCGTCATAAGCTTTGATCATGGGCGTCTCTTCTGTTAAAGACCATTTCACCCGGATGTAAGCATTCATGTGGCTGTCCGCCATATGGTGTATAACCTGGCGAACGGTCCATCCTCCCTCGCGATAGGGAGTATCTAGTTGGGAAACTGATAAGTTGGACACTTCCTTTTCAAGTCGTGTAGGCAAAGATTCAATTCGAGAAATGAATTGATCAAACTCGGACGTACTATATCCTTCTTTAGCTGAAAATTTTCCGATTGGGTAGCGTAGGGTATCTTCCATAGAACTTAAAACAAAGGTAGTACTGTTCTTGGGGGAAGAACCAAATTATTTCAGATCCTCTTTGACCACTTCTTCCAGTTGTTCTTCTGTGAACGCCTTGTTTAGTTTAACAGTCTTGTTTTTACTCGTTCGCTTTTTGCGAACACGTATGTTGAAGAATTCGATGAGCAAAGAAAAGGCAACTGCAAAATAGATGTATCCTTTAGGGATCACCTCGTGTAATGCTTCCAGGAACAACATAAATCCAATCAGGATCAAAAACCCTAAAGCAAGGACTTCCATAGAAGGATGCTGTTGGATAAACCGGCTGATGTGGCCTGAAAAAAACATCATTACACCAATTGAGACAACAACGGCAATGATCATCAGGATGACTTGATCAACAATACCTATGGCTGTTAGTATAGAATCGAATGAGAAGATAATATCCAGAAGAATAATCTGTAGAATCGTACCAGTCATTGTGACTACAGCAGTTTTCTTAGTCCCTCCGCCTTCCTCATCGTCATCACCCTCCATTTCATGATTAATCTCCATGGTACTTTTTGCAATAAGGAAAAGCCCGCCAAATCCAAGGATCAGGTCCCGCCCGCTAAAGGCCATAGCATGGCTCATAATAAAGTTTGACGGAATAGTGAAAAGTGGTTCTGTAAACGTAATAATCCAGGTAATACCCAGCAGGAAGACGATACGCACCAACATGGCCAACGCCAAGCCAACATTACGAGCTTGTTTCCGCTTCTCTTCTGGAAGCTTATTGGAAACAATGGAAATAAAAATAATATTGTCAATTCCTAATACGATCTCTAGGAAACAGAGTGTAAGAAGGGCAAGCCAGGTGTCAGCTTTGAGGAATAATTCCATGAAATCGATGTAAGGTTTACGCTAAATAAGCTTTTAAAATTAAACAAAGCCCTAAACATTCAAAATAAATCAGCACAAAGAAAAAGGCATATTTTGTATAAAAATAGCCTTTTCTTCTTATAAAACTTTGAATTAGAGGAAGCGATTTCCAATAATTAGACAATATTTAAGATTCATTTTTTTTATGTAATGTTTAGTCTGGCTTTGTTCAAAAAATGCCTCATAAAGGTTCTGTGTTATATTTCTGTTAATCTTGGTGCACCACAAGTACTTTCTTTCTTACAACACCCGACTTACCAGAGCCTATTTGCAGGATGTAAATACCTGCCGCAAGATCTTGGGTATTGATTGTCTTGTTTGATGCACCTTCTAAAATTGAAGATTTGGTGACTACTTTACCCACCTGGTCTACTAATTGAATATCCATATCTTGTTTGGCGATCCCGGGAAGTCTGATGATTATTTCACGGTCTGCTGGATTTGGATATACCTCTACTTTTTCAAGAAGTTCAGCATTTTCAAGACCTGTTACTAATTTTGACGGGTCAGAGATGCCTGTAATCAATTCAGATTGATAGATAACTTTGCTGCTTTCATTTTGTAGGAAAACGACAATCGCGTGGTCATTCTTATTGTCGTAGAGTTTATTTGAGTCGAAGTAATACTCAAAACCAGCAAAGGGTCTGATGCTATTTTTTGTAAGAGCGGTTTCAAACCTTGTACCAGCAGCATTTGGCAGCATTTTTTTAAGTACATAATCAAAGTTGCCTTCATTTGTTTTAACAAGATCTTTTTGAGCCTGTGATAATCCTGCAAATAGAACGGACTGCTCAATGACAGCAACATGTAGGATGGTGTTATCAGGCAGATTGTAAAGTGCTTTTACCTGAACATCAAATTTGATACTTCCTTCAATATCATTAAAAGTAGGAGTGGATACTGTAATATCAGCTTTGCCGAGTACTAAGGTTTGATTATCATAAGCTTTTTGCCCCCATGTCGAGAATTTTGGATTGACATTAGCATCGGCAGGACGATCGCCATCCAGGAATGCCCATGGCACATCTTTCACATT
>JANOQK010000134.1:0-7188 GCA_031414855.1 Bacteroidia bacterium
TCATTCCATGCGAGGTACAATGCCGATCCGGTTTCATGAAACTCATGTTCCAATTTCTGTTGATTATAAACCTCGTTAAGAAACGCTGTCATATTTTCAGGAGAATTCACCTCTGCAAACGTGTCCATGTAAGACTGAATTGCCACTTCACGCATGGCAGCGACATCTGAAAATGCAGCCCTCTTTACTACTATCATGCAGTCAAATATAAAAAAAGCTCTGCCACGAAGCAGAGCTTTCCATATAAAAGGTATTTCACTTTATTTCTTTTCTTCAAAATTCTGAATGCTGTACAGCATTCCAAAAGAAAATACCTGACCAATTTGTGCACCTAAATCCTGGTCGTAATCATATAGTAGAATACTTCCGATGCTCACATTAATGAACTTATTGACCTTGGCTGAAATACTCACTTCCAGGCGATGATCCACTTTTTTCAATTCAAGTGTTTCCAAGTTAGCAAACATGACATACCTCCATTTCAAGTTTACATTCTGGGCAATGTCCTTGTTAAATTCTGCCATTACTTGAAATGCTAGCCATTCGTATCTTACGCTCTCGTCCGGTTTGACACCATATGGCGTTGGATTATCTACTGTTACAAATCTATTCACATCATTCACTATTGTGACACGGGGTGCAAAGGGTGCCAGACGAACTTTAAAATAATCAACCGGGTGATACTCCATACCCCAGGCTGCAGTGATGAAGGCAGGAGCAAAAACATCTGAGATCAGGGTTGCTACTTCCACACCTGCTGCATCCTTTGTATAACTATAACCTTTCGCAAACTGGCTAAGGAAGTTTCCTGAAACAAACATGTCCCATTTTTCAGTAACACTATGCCCATACTTTGTATCCATGTAAATTCTATCGGTTGTCTTGCGATAACCCTGGCCTTGATTGTTAACCATGCCATATAGCAAGTCAATGGAGTTATCCCATGAAACTTTATCCTTTTTATAGTTAGCCTGATAATTTAGCAGCGTATTAAATCCAATTGAATTTACACCCCCAGCTTTCCAGTTAGAAGAAAATGAAGCCTGATTGAGATTGACGCCTACACGGAATCTCTTTTTCCAGTTAGAGATAGAATCTACTTTAACAAACTGAGCGGCAAGCTCAAAGGAAATGAATAAAACGAATAAAATAACAAGAGCAACGCTTTTGTAAAAACTACTTTTCATATTTGATAGGGTTTTAGCAAAATAAAATTACTAAATCCCTAACAAGGCAGATCAGATATTACTCAGTTTTATTTCATCCAGCGCAACTTCTGTGAGCGGCTTGGTAATGAATTTGATAACGTGGTTGTTATTGACAATTTTATCAATGTCTCTTTTATTGTCAGATGATGAAAGGATGATGACTTTACATTTGTTTCTTACCAATTCATTGAATTTCTCGAATTCATAGAGGAAAACAAATCCGTCTACAATGGGCATATTAATATCCAGAAAAATGATATTAGGAAGATTCTCGACATTATTTTGGTTTTCTTTCAGGTAATCCAAGGCGCTCTTTCCGGAACCCTTTACCTCCACACGCCTGGCAAACTTGGTGATCTCAATGATACGTTTACTGATAAAATTATCAGTATCATTATCATCCACCAACATCACTAAATCAATTGTTTTAACTGCAGTACTCATTAACATCGTTGAAATCAGTATTTACGATACAATCTATTTACCCGCTTTCACAAAATTATCATTTTTAGTAAATACTTTAGTTCTTGTCTAACATCATTGAGCAGCCAAGTAAGTATTTTCCCTAAAACGTTGAAAAATGGCGGTTACCTCTGCATGATACGAAGTTTTTCGCCTACTGTGAGGGATAGATCGGTTTTCTCATTCCAATTCATGATTTCCTTGATGGTAACACTGTATTTTTTCGCAACACTATATAGAGTATCTGTGGGTTGAACCTCGTGAATCTGCTCAATATAAGGCTGCAGAGGGTTTGCCAGAGCAGTTGGCTGGAATTCCTCACTCCCTAGTTCTGAAAGACTGCTTGGATTATACAATTTCAACACCTGGCCCGGCTTTAGTCCCTCGGTAATCGATAAACCATTCCATGCCAAAAGATTTACAACCTCCACTTGATTGCCTTTTGCAATCGAGTAAAGTGTTTCACCGGGTTTGACTGTATGTTCAATCATTTGTTGTGCAGTTCTCTCACCAGCTGTTGAATCCAGATTTGTTTTGAGTTGGGTCACAGAATTTTTTTCTTGATTTCTATCGCCCTTTATTAATTCAACATTATCGTCTTGTGAATCTTCCCTCCATTCAAATTCATTTGCCTTATCTACCGATGCTACTGCATCGGTTATTGGCATAGCTTCGATTTTTGGTTTGGAACCATTCAACCAGACAATAGTTCCGGCAGGTATCTTCTGGTTGTCTTCCAGTTCATTATATTTCTTAAGTCGCTTAAGCTGCACACCAGTATGCTGGCTAATGATCCAAACATCTTCATTCCCTGCTGATTTATAAAATTCGTTTTGCGATTTAGTTTTCTTCTTCTGCAGGAAATAAAAGGCACCAGTCTGGACTTTATGATCAATTGAAATATCATTGTATTTTAAAAATAAGGAGAGATCAATTTGAGCCCGATCAGCAAGTGCTATCAAAGTTTCTCCGGGTTGTGCCTTCGTGACAGGAATTTCATTGATCAGGATTAACTCAAGTTTCTCCTGTGGCTTAGACCCTGCGATTACAACCGGCTCAGAAGCTTTGGTTTCAGGCTTAGAAACAGGTGAGGCCGCCAACATTAATTTGTTGAAATCCTCAACATTCCCAACAGGGATAAGCACAGTATAAGGTTTATCGGAAGGCACGGTTCCTTTTTTTGCCCACTTGTTAAATTCCGCCAACCTTTCAACATCCACCGAAACTTCATCAGCAATCTCGGTAAGGGATTTACCTGCATTGGCTTCAAATGGAACTACTTTTAATTGAGCCTCTCCTATCAACGCATTTTCAAAAGCTACTTTATGCGCAATGTATTTTTTGACATACCAATAAGTTTCGCTGGTAATCTCCATGTGCTTGGCTCCATTGTGCTGATCACCCACCGCTCGTTGCACACCTCCTGCTCCCATTTGGTAGGCCTGCAAGGCATACACCCAATTATTGAACATGTAATTATTTTGCTTGAGGTATTTGGCGGCAGCTCGAGTGGAGGAGAGAAGATTCATCCGTTCATCCACTTCCTTATCCACCCGAAGCCCCATTTGCAGGGCAGTAAAATCCTTGAACTGCCAAAAGCCAACCGCATTTGAAACGGAGACCGCATCGCTTATCAATGCGCTTTCCTGGAGAGCCAGATATTTAAAATCATCGGGTAGACGTTCCTCTGCAAAAATTTTTTCGATGATAGGGAAGTACGTCTTTGCTCGTTCCACTTTGATACCAAAGTACCGAGGATACTTTGTAAAAGCGTCTACATCTTTCTGAATTTCCCGTCTGGCATCATCACGTATGGTGAGTGTCATACCGGCAAACTGCATCTTATGTGGCACTTCAGGAGTTTGGCCATATGAGGCAGCTCCTAAAAAAAATAGCGCAACCGCAAAAAATCTCATTGACTTCAAAGGTATGAAAAAGTCCTACAACTTCCTCATCATCAATATGCCATCTCGTATGGGCAGCAATAGATTCTCCACCCTGCCATCCTCCTGTACCTTTTTGTTAAATGCCAAAATCGCCCTTGTGTCTTTATCAGGTTTACTATCCAACACTTTGCCACTCCACAAAACATTATCGGCAAGCAGGTATCCACCTGAAACAACTTTATCAATCACCAAATCAAAGTAGTTGGAATAATTTTCCTTATCCGCATCAATAAAAACAAGATCAAAACTTATGGAAAGGGTTGGTATTATTTTTAACGCATCTCCAATTTGATAATCAATCACTTTTTCCAAATCGGCCTCCCGGAAATACCCACGAACTTTTGCCTCAAGCTCCTCATTTACATCGATGGTGATTAGTTTACCCCCAGGCGAAAGTCCATCTGCAAGACAAATAGCAGAATACCCTGTATAAGTACCGATTTCTAAAATGGTTTTCGGCTTGATCATTTTACTGATCAAAGAAAGAAACCTCCCCTGCAAGTGACCGGAAAGCATACGAGGCATCATCACCTTAGCATACGTATCGCGACTGATCTTTTTGAGTAGTTCAGATTCAGGAGAGGTGTGATTCTCTGAATAATTTGAAATCGCAGGATCAATAAATTCCATACCTTATTTAGGCTCCATGATCAGGTAACTGAGCTTATCCTCATCAAACATCTCGTTTGATAATTCCTGCAACCTGGCCGCACTAGTGTTCTTCACCCGTTCAAACATTTCTTCCATTCGTGTAACCTTTCCCAAGTCAAGGAGGTTGCGTGCCATCATGATCATGAAGTTGATATTACTTTCTTCCGCCATAGCAATCTGCCCCAGTAATTGTTCTTTAGCTGCTGCCAATTGCTTCACACCCATGGGTTGATCTCGCATCTTCTGCAATTCCGCTTTCACGAGTTCAATACTTTTCTTCAACTGAGATGGTTCTGTTCCAAAGGAGATCATAAATAATCCAGTATCAATGAATGGAACAAATTGCGCCCCGATCGAATAAACGAATCCGTGCTTTTCTCTCAACGCCATATTCAACCTTGAATTCATACCACCGCCACCCAAAATATTGGTGAGCATATAAAATGTGCCACGCTTTTGATCCGAAAGCTTGTAGGAAGTTCTTCCGATTCCACATCGCGCCTGTTTCACATCCCTTTTTAAAATCACTTCATTTGGTTTGTACCCCGAAAAATTCTTTCTCACTTTTCTGGAGATCACGCGTGGCACAGGACCGAGGTATTTCTCAGCAAGCTTTACTACTTCTTCCATCGGAACATTTCCCACGGAGCTAAAAATTATCTTGCGCGTGTCCAGATGGTTTTTAATAAACTCCTGAAAATCTTTGCGTTTAAAATTCCGCACCGTTTTTTCACTTCCTAAAATATTCATGCCAAGCGGATGCTCTCCGAAGATGACGTTATCGAACTCATCTTGCAACGAATCTTCCGGGTCATCAAAATACATGGACATCTCTTCCAGGATGACATGACGTTCTTTGTCAATTTGACTGGATGGAAAAATGGAATTAAAAGTTATGTCGGCTAAGAGCTCAAATGCTCGTTCAAAATATTCATCGCGAATAGACGCATAAAAAAGAATCTTCTCTTTATCTGTAAAGGCATTCAACTCCCCACCTAAAGAATCCAAACGATTTAAAATATGAAATGCTTTTCGCCTACGCGTGCCCTTAAAAGCCATATGCTCCCAAAAGTGAGCGATACCCTGATTTTTTGGAGTTTCATCCCGGCTACCGATATCCAGCATTATTCCACAATGCACAATTTTGGTTGTGGTGATCTTATTGTGAACAACTCTAATGCCGTTCTTAAGCGTATAAATTTCGTATTCTCTCATAGTCGAACATCAAAATTAAGCGATTTAAGTCGAAAACAGGCAGGCAAAAAATAGGGTCAATAATGCACTTCGCAGCGGATTAAAACCATAAATGGGCTAGCCTTCTACCAACCCAGTTTCAATGTCGCACATGGATGCCCGCATACGGGCAGACCCTTGCTTTATGTTATCTTAATTTGTTAAAATAGGGAAGAAAATCGTTGGCATAACTCTTGTAAAACGCATTGCACTATGGAAACTCAAAAAGTAAAAACTTGTTTTACCATCACTTTCACAGATGATCAATACAACCATGCGAAAGCATATGTGGAAGACATGAAGAAACATAAAGCACGCGTTTTTTGGCGCGGGAAGGAAGGTAAGTCTGATGACGAATTAGTTGTTGAACAAATCGCGCATCGTATCTTATCAGGATTTTATAATACAGATCCGCTCAATGCGAGCAGGCATATCGTAAGAATGGATAGTATGACAACCACCTAATTTCCTGCAACATCTCATTACTGGGCTTTGATTATCCTTGCACATGGGCAAGTATCATCAAGGCTTTTTTGTTTTCTGGAGCCAGAGTTGTGAACTTTCAAGCTGTTTATGCGTTTCCTGACTATGGATTTTGTTAAAACTTCAATTGATGTTTTTGGTTTTCAGATAATGGAACCAATGACAGCTGCAACTGACCTTTTAGTCTCAGCAGTTTGTCTCTATGCATTCTTTAAAATACGAAATTCGAATAACAAACTGCCTTCCGTAATGCTTCTTAAGTATTACTTCCTAACGCTGGCCATTTCCACAGCATATGGAGGCATCATTGGCCATGCGCTACAACACATTTTAAGTTTTGGCTGGAAAGTACCTGGTTGGCTGATTAGCATGCTATCTATTGCCTTGATTGAACGAGCAGCCATTCTTCATGCACAGCCCATTTTACAACCTGGGTTGGGAAGGTTCTTTGCCATCCTAAATATTATTGAATTGCTTTCGCTTACCACCGTGGTGCTTCTTACATTGAATTTCTTCTTCGTGGAAGCACATGCTGCTTACGGATTACTAGCAATTGTGTCCTCATTTGAATTCTTTATTTATTTACGGACAAAAAATGAAGGGAGCAGATTATTACTTATTGCGGTTGCTATTTCCGCTTTGGCAGCCACCGTGCATTTAAGTAAATTTACGATTCACGTATGGTTCAATCACCTTGACTTGAGCCACGTACTGATGGCCATTGCCGCTTACTACTATTACTTGGGAGCCGCAAGCATTAAAGAAAATTATGTAGAGGCTCCACTTGGAAGATGAAATAGTTCATCATATTCTCTCCAGCACTTTTTTTATTAATGACTCAACTACTTTTGTTGGATTCTTTGAGAATTTATTTTTGATACGATTAGCAATGATAGCATTAACACTTAATGCATCATGCCCCAGCAAACGAGCCATGGCGTAGTAGCCGGAAGTTTCCATTTCAAAATTAGAAAGCCAAAAATCGCCCTTATGGTAGTAATTGAAATCTTCAAGCAGCTTGGGGTAACGCAATGGCAGACGCAATTCCCGTCCTTGTGGCGCATAAAAGCCAGGACAGGTGATGGTGTTGCCCTGCATCATATCAAATCCAATTTGTTCGCGAAGAGATTGTGAACCCCGAACAACATAAGGCATAAATGGAAGGCCGGTTTTACGATGCAGGTCTTGAGCAACACCTGCTTCAA
>JANOQK010000135.1:0-3538 GCA_031414855.1 Bacteroidia bacterium
GTAATTTCCTCACCCAGGTATCCGGTCATGATCTCATCTGCATTGGGAGAGTAATTCAACGTGGAGCCATCAAAGCGTTTGTCCTGAATGATCACTGGAATTTCTGCATCGCCTGAAGGCAGGTTAAGTGACGCTTCTTCACTATCATTTACAATAAACATACCCGCTAGCCCCATGAACACTTGTCTGGCAGTTGCTTCATGTGGGTGAGGATGATACCAATAGGTGCCGGCCCTTTGTTGAATGGGCAAAACATAAGTAAACGACTGGCCAGCGGCATAAATATCTTTCGGGTGTCCATCCATGTTTTCTGGCAGGATCAATCCATGCCAGTGAATGTTTGTTTTTTCTGAAAGATTGTTCTGCAACCGTGCGCTTACGGTATCACCTTTATTTGCTTTAATGGTGGGTCCCAAAAGTCCATTTCGGTAGGAGAGGGCTGAAGTCATTTGGCCGCTGAGCATTTCACCCGAAATAATTTGCGGTGTGAGCTGAACATTACTGTTTACTGCTGGAGGAATGGGTAGAATGCGATCAAAGTTTCCCTGCAATACCCAGTTTGGTTCGCCTATCATATCTTCTTCTGTATGACAGGCATTCAATAAGAGTGATGGGCCCACCAATGCACTTATGGTAGACAGACTTGTTGATTTTATGAATTCCCTGCGTTTCATTTTAATTTGTTAGTTTAAATAGTTTTTACTTCAGGCTTTCCTTTGTTTCACCACAGCGCAACATCTGTTCTCCAAAATAAGGATTGCTGATTTCCTCCTCACGGCTTATCCAGTATGCACCCTTATTGTCAAAGGCCATAGGACAATACTGATAATAAGCGTGAAGACCATTTATGGTGTACATTTTAAACGAGTCATATAATGCATTCGTTAAATCAGAAAACAAAGCACGTTGTTTCTCAAGATCATTTTCATTCTGCATGGCTGCGCTCGCCCGCTGCATTACGTTGAATTTCTCCATCCAGTTGATGTGAGCTTCTCCCTGAAGGAGATTCACGTCCACTTTTTTCAAAGCAGCAGAAAAGTTCTTGCTTTCCAGATTAGTTGATTTTGTATGGGATGCTACCAATGCATCTTTCATCTTCAAATAGGGAACAAGTACAGAGGCCAGTTGAGATGAAAATTTCGGATCAATTGAAAGGGTTTGTTTTGTATCATTTTTTACTATTGATTGAGGAACTTCGATTAGCGTCTTTTTTTCCTGGTCACCACTATTCGTTGCTCCATGTTGATGACCTGCCATTGGGCTGCCACCTTTCTTCAGCACTAGTTCACTATAAAGCAAGTAAGCACCACTGACCACTACTATTTCATTTTCGACCAATCCATCAGTAATCTCTACTCTTTCAAAATCTTCAATACCCGTTTTTACCATTCTGGGTTGAAATGTATTAGTCCCCGTTTCCACATAAACGTGTGTTCCTTTCCCATCGCGTATCACAGCATCCGTTGGGATGGCCAAAGTCTTTCGTGCGGAATGACTGAATACTACTTGCGCCTGGGCGCCCGGATTGAACTTGAACTCGGAGTTGTCAATTAGTGCTCGCATGATTGTGATTTGCGTGTTGGCCCGATACTCGGGACTTAGAAAAGTCACCTTGGTTTCCACGGGCGTAGATTCATAGCCACTTACTTTCACATTAATCTTGTCACCAATTTTTACGAGCGAAGTTTCCTGCGGATATAACTCAGCTTCCAACCAAAGGCGTGTGATGTCCTCAATTTTATACAACATACCTCCCTCTGGAAGGTATTGTCCTTCGGAAGCGTTTATCTCGGTGATCATGCCGCCTGCCGGAGCCAGAAAAGTAATCCGTTGTTGTACCGTCTTTGTTTGACCTAATTGTTCTACCTGATTTTTTGACAATCCGTAGAGAAGTAATTTTTTCTCCGATGCTTTTAAAAATGATTCATAGCGCGTCTCGGTTTTTCCGAGCGTTTCATATTGATCTTTCGCTAAAAGATATTCTTTTTGAAGCGTGAGCAATGTTTCACTATACAGTTCATATAGCGGTTCACCACTCTTTACAATTCTCCCTGTTTCCTTAAAAAAAAGTCTTTCCACTCTTCCTGCCGCGCGGCTTGTGATTGCTTCAGAGTAGTCCTGATCAACTACTAATCTTGAATTGATCACAACAGTCTGGCCTACGGACTGCAGAGCTGCCTTTTGTGTTGTGATATTCGCTAAACTGATTTGACTCGAATTTAACATCAGGTCATTGCTATCTCCAGATGACTGACTTTTAAGGACGAGATCCATGCCGCAGACTGGACATTTCCCGGGGCCATCTTGAAGAACATTCGGATGCATGGGGCACGTGTATTTGGTTGCCGGTGTTTCGGCAGAATGATCATGGGTTACCTGTCCGTCTTTCTTGTTGCTTGAACAAGCCAGGACCAATGAAACTAAAATGAGTATGTAAATAAAAGCTTTCATGTTAATTTACTTTAACAAAACTTTCTGAGTCCACTAAATACTGAGCGTTAGATGCAACCTCATCGGAAGTTGTGAGGCCTTGTTTGATTTCCGTCCATCCTTCTGCCTTTGTTCCTATTATCACTTTTTTTGGTTTGAGTACACCATTCTCTTTTACAAAAACAATATGATTAAGACCCAAATCAAGAATCGCTTCTTTAGGAAGCCATAGTGATTCAGCGCTTTGCATTTCGAGTCGCGCTTTTACCAAATGACCGATGTGCAATTCCTCTGACCTATTTGTATAGACCCATAGTTTAACAAACTCTTCACCTTCTGAAAAAAATGGCTGTATAAAATCGACAGTGGCGTTCGTTTCTGTTCCGTTACCAAAATCAAGTTGAAGGCTCGCGCCTTTTTTTACTGCTCCAGCTTGTGAGGCAGGAAGGTCAAGCTCTATTCTAAGTGAAGAAGGACTTACAACTTTAAACAACGTCTGGCCTGTTGAGACATAGCTGCCTTCACGCGGTATTGAATTCACCTGAGATTGACTTGCGCTTACTGCAGTTGACGAAGCGGAACCCGAAGAAGCACCCATTTCATTCATGCCACCGCCAGATGCTGTACCTGTTGCAGACGGTGTATTTGTTGTAGGTGGCTTCACACCCTCCATTATCAGAAAGCCAGTGAAAGGGCTGTAAACGGAAAACGAATTGAGCACATCCTTTCGCTTAATGAGATCCATCACCTGCGCCTCCGAAAATCCGAGTAATACAATCTTGTTTTTTGCCGACTGAATCAATTCATTATTTTCCGCATCGTTTTCCAACAGGTATAGTAATTCGCGTTGAGCGGTGATCAGTTCAGGGCTATAAATTTCTACTACTTTTTGGCCTTTACTCACCTGTTGAAAGGCGGACTTCAAAAACACTTTTTCGAGGCGACCCCCAATGCGTGCAGGGATTGTAAAAATGTTGCGTGTGTCGTAGGTAACGATACCTTGTACGTCAATACGAACGGGCATCTGCTTATATTCTGCCTTTATCGTTTTGATAGATGCCATTACAGTTTCATTAGGAGAGGTTAATGCCATCGCCAGATCTTCCGT
>JANOQK010000136.1:0-2648 GCA_031414855.1 Bacteroidia bacterium
CGGTAAATCTTATAGGCATGAATGCCGCTCAAATGCGTCAATACATTGAGTTTGTAGCAGATCGTTTGCTCAATGAGCTCGTTGGTCAAAAAGTGTACGGAGCTACCAATCCATTTGACTTTATGGAAATGATTTCGCTACGTGGTAAAACAAACTTCTTTGAAAAGCGAGTAGCTGAATATCAGAAAGCAGGTGTGATGAACAGCACTGAAAAAGAAACTACTCCCAAGTTTTCATTGAATGAAGATTTTTAAGTAAGTTCGATCACATTTTTTAAACTTTTTATTTACCCACACAACCCTATTAGAAATGCTTGTATTAAAACGTGACGGACACCGGGAGTCCGTGAAGTTTGACAAAATCACTGCCCGCGTTGAAAAACTCTGCTACGGTTTAGATCCCAAATTTGTCAATCCGGTAGAGGTGGCGATGAAAGTGATTAACGGTTTGTATGACGGTGTTTCCACCGTAGAACTGGACAATCTTGCAGCGGAAATTGCCGCTACAATGACTACCAGGCACCCTGATTTCGCCAAGCTGGCAGCCAGAATTGCAGTTTCTAACCTCCACAAAGTAACGAGCAAGTCCTTCTCGAACACGATGAAGCGGCTCTATACTTACGTGGATCCAAAGACAGGGCAGAATGCACCTTTGATCTCCAAGGAAACCTGGAAAGTGATCAAAGACAATGCAGCCGAGTTGGATGACGCTATCATTTATGATCGCGACTTCAGCTACGACTACTTTGGCTTCAAAACGTTAGAACGTTCTTACCTGATGAAGGTAGATGGCAAAGTGGTGGAGCGTCCTCAACATTTGTTGATGCGTGTTGCTGTTGGCATCCATGGAGAGGATATTCCTGCTGCTCTTGAGACCTATCATTTATTGTCGGAGAAGTGGTTCACCCATGCTACTCCTACTCTTTTCAATGCAGGAACACCAAAGCCACAATTGTCCTCATGCTTCCTCCTCACTATGAAGGATGACAGCATTGATGGAATTTATGATACACTAAAGCAAACTGCTAAGATTTCACAATCAGCTGGCGGTATTGGTCTTAGCATCCACAATGTGCGTGCAAAAGGTTCTTACATCAAAGGCACCGGTGGTACTTCCAACGGAATTGTGCCTATGTTGAGGAATTTTGACATGACGGCACGTTATGTAGATCAAGGGGGTGGCAAGCGCAAAGGAAGCTTTGCTATCTATCTTGAACCCTGGCATGCAGACGTTTTTGAATTTCTGGAATTGAAGAAAAACCATGGTAAAGAAGAAATGCGTGCGTGCGATCTTTTCTATGCCATGTGGATTCCGGATTTGTTCATGAAGCGTATTGAAAATAACGAATCATGGTCACTGTTCTGTCCAAATGAGGCACCAGGCCTTGCTGATTGCTGGGGAGAAGAATTTGAGCGCCTGTATGAGAAGTATGAAAAAGAAGGCAAATACCGCAAGCAGATAAAAGCACAGGATTTGTGGTTTGAAATTCTGGAAGCTCAAATTGAGACCGGAACACCTTATATGTTATATAAGGATGCTGCTAATCGCAAGTCGAATCAGAAACACCTTGGCACAATCAAGTCGAGCAATCTTTGTACAGAGATAATCGAATACACCGCACCAGATGAAGTTGCTGTTTGTAACCTGGCTTCCATCGCGTTACCTAAGTTCGTAACTGAGGATGGTAAGTTTGATCATCAGAAATTATACGAGATCACGAAAGTTGTTACACGCAATCTCAACAAGGTAATTGATGTCAATTACTACCCTGTTGAAGAAGCGAAGAACTCGAACATGCGCCATCGTCCTATTGGAATTGGTGTTCAAGGATTAGCAGATGCATTCATTTTGCTTCGCATGCCCTTTGATTCACCGGAGGCACGTGGTTTAAACACTGATATTCATGAGACCATCTACTTTGCTGCGATGGAATCATCCATGGAGCTGTCCAAGCTGAATGGACCTTATGAATCCTTCAAAGGCTCACCTGTTTCGAAAGGGATATTCCAATTTGATATGTGGGGTGTAACTCCTTCATCCGGAAGATGGGATTGGGACAACTTAAAGAGAGAGGTAAAACAACATGGCGTTCGCAACTCTTTGTTGCTTGCACCAATGCCAACTGCCTCCACTTCTCAGATTCTTGGTAACAACGAATGTTTTGAACCCTACACTTCTAATATCTATACCAGAAGAACATTGTCAGGTGAATTCATCATTGCTAACAAGCATTTGATGAAGGATCTGATCAGTCTTGGATTGTGGAGTGAAGGAATGCGTCAAAAATTGGTAGGTGCTAACGGATCAATCCAATCCATCCCTGAGATTCCTCAGAACATAAAGGACATCTACAGAACCGTTTGGGAGATTTCACAGAAATCGATCATTGATATGTCTGCTGACCGTGGAGCTTATATCTGTCAATCGCAAAGTTTGAACATTCACTTAACCGATCCAAACTTTGGAAAGCTGACCTCCATGCACTTCTACGCTTGGAAAAAAGGATTGAAAACAGGTATGTATTATCTGCGATCAACCGCTGCTGCCGATGCGATTAAGTTTACAGTCGACAAAGCACAAATGCAGCAACCTTTAGCAGATGCTGCCGAAACTGTACCTGAAGTAATAGCTGTGCAAGAATCTGTAGC
>JANOQK010000137.1:0-2864 GCA_031414855.1 Bacteroidia bacterium
GCTGATCATATCGGTTTGATCTTTATGGCAATGGCTGGGTATAATCCAGAACAAGCCCCAATTTTTTGGGAGCGCATGAGCAAGTTGGGAGCAGGACAAAAACCACCTGAATTTTTATCCACTCACCCCTCTGACGAGACCCGCATAAGCAATCTCAAAGGGTGGATGCCTGAAGCATTGGGATACTATAAGAAATAAATCCACAGTAGTTTAAATAGGCAGCGGCATGAAACATGTCGCTGCTTTTTTATGGATCAAAGACCAAAGCGCCCTTCTCCTATTAGATGCTGAACATCTTCATCCTATTTGCGTTCTTAGCTCAGTCGAAATTGGCTTACAAATAAAATGGTAGAAGCGTATAATTTTCTTTCTTCGTGGCAGCTCTTTCCTGAGAAAGGCACCTACGAATTTGGTGATCGACCTAAGTCGGGGATTTATAAAATAGAAATTGGCGATTCAGGCAAGGAGCTAAGAATCAGTATGAACTGGGTTTCCATGGAGGACCAGGCATTTACCTCTCAATATTCAGCTATACCCAATGGCGAGGTACAACTCTGCGAGGCTTCTATGGCAGACCAAATTAAAATAGAATTTGAGAGCCAGCTTTCGTTTACAACTTCGTTTATGAGGATCGCGGATATCGTCTTGCAGGTACGGCATGAAATCACGCCTAAAGGATTGCTAAAGGTAACGCAAACACACTTTGTTGAGCAAAAGGAATTGACCAACACCGAAATTTATCATAAGCAGTTTAGTGTTCTTCCATACTCCTCATCAGTTTCTGGGGCATTAATCAAACCGAATGAGGCGGGTGTTATCCGGCATCAGGCATTATCGGCCATGGAGGAGCAAACAAATATGCAGCTCACGCAGATAAGGCAGCAGATTGAACTCTTAGCAATTCAGGCAAAGGAGATACAAAAACGGAAAGAGTTATCGATGATTATCTATGATGCGAAACTCAGTTTCACACCCGTGATAGGGCAGCGATATTTTCTTTACGAACAGGAAAATGGAGACTACCTTGTTTCGATGGTTGGTCCGAAAGAGTGGGGGAGGAGAGGCCAGCCTTACAAAAGCTTCATGGCTGAAGTAAAACTACTGGCTGATCATACGTGGGTAGAGATGTAATTATCGACCTACTTTACAAACCCAACCGCTACTGTATTATTGGAATATTCATCGATCAAAATAAACGCTCCATCACTCGGATTCTCTGAGTAACGATCGATAGCCAGTGGTTTAGCCGTTTTGATTTTAATACTTGCGATGTCATTCATTTTGAGTTCTGTCGCAGCAAGTTTTTCAAGTGTGGAAGGCACCTGCACATAATCAATAGAAGTAATCTTTACTTTGGTTTGAGATGTTCCGTGTTGTAGCAAATAGGTTTTTCCACTCACTAAAGGCTGTGCATTCATCCAGCAAATGTCGCTTTCAAGTTCTTTCTTCAATTCAGGTACTTCTGAACTCTTCACCAAAAAATCCCCACGGCTAATGTCAATATTATCCTTTAAGGTGATGACAACAGACTGCCGGGCATCTGCTTCCGATAGTTGCTGGTCGTATTGATGAATGTTGGTGATCACACTTTTTTGTGAAGAAGGCAATACGGTGATCGGATCGCCTACTTTAAATGAGCCACTCACCACTCGCCCTGCATACCCGCGGAAATCATGAAACTCATCGTTTCGAGGGCGTATGATATACTGAACAGGGAAGCGAGCAGGAGCATGATGAAGTTGTTTATGAACTTCCATTTGTTCTAAAATGGCTAACAAAGGTTGACCTTTATACCAGTTCATCTTGGAGGATTGAGCGGTAATATTTTCACCATGTAATGAACTTACTGGCACAAATTGAATTTCCTGTTCTGAGAACTTTAGTTTTGAAGCAAATGTCAAAAACTCTTCTTTCAGAGTATTGAAACGTCCTTCATCATACCCAGCCAAATCCATTTTATTGATACATACAATTACATTGGGAATACGAAGAAGATTGGCAATAAAGTAATGACGATGTGTTTGATCCATGATCCCATTTCTTACATCTACCAAAATGATGGATACATCTGCATGAGAAGCCCCGGTGATCATGTTACGCGTATACTCCACATGCCCGGGTGAGTCAGCAATAATGAATTTTCTTTTGTCAGTGCTAAAATAGATATGAGCCACGTCAATGGTTATGCCTTGTTCACGTTCGGCAATCAACCCGTCTGTCAACAACGACAAGTCAAGAAAGTCAATTCCTTTGCGATCACTAGCTCGTTGAATGGCTTCAAGCTTATCTGTTGGAATGGATTTAGTTTCATATAAAAGCCTTCCGATCAATGTGCTTTTGCCATCATCTACACTGCCTGCGGTTGCTATCCGTAATACTTCCATCTGTCCATTTTAGATTTACGATTTTAGATTTTATGATTTGTATTTTAATCTTAATTCTAAAATCTCAATTCACAATTTGTACTAAGTCCTAATGCCCTAAAAATAGCCACTTACTTTTCTCATCTCCATTGCAGCCTCTGCGCGCTTGTCGTCCAAACGTGTTCCTCTTTCGGAAAGAGTCGCCTCCAGGATTACGTCAATTATGATATCAATAGAATGAGCATCTGAGGCGACTGCGGCCGTACAGGACATGTCACCCACCGTTCTGAAACGGACTTTCTTTTTTACAATTTGTTCTTCAGCATCGCGGTAGATGAAATCGGAGACTGGCCAAAGCACCCCATCACGAACTACAATCTCACGTTCGTGCGAAAAGTAGATGAAGGAATGGCGAGTTCTTCTTCACGTATATAATTCCAAACATCCAATTCTGTCCAGTTAGAAATAGGGAAGACCCTTACGTTTTCTCCTGGCTTGATG
>JANOQK010000138.1:0-2969 GCA_031414855.1 Bacteroidia bacterium
CGTCGACACATTGAACACTGTGCGTTCATAGCTTCGTGTACAAGCATCAAGGCAAAAACAAAAAACAGAATTCTTAATTTTTTCATGGGTGATGATTAAGAGAAGGACAAAGATACCCCTCTATCGATAAGGTATTCTGCAACAGTTTCGGCTCTTCGAGCCGACAATACTATGTTGTGACGCTCGTTTCCGATGTTATCGGTATGGCCAGAAACAATAACCTCAAGGATTGGGTGGGTCACTAAGAATTGACCAATTGAATTCAGGGCCGGAAAATGCTCTACTTTCAACTCATGGCTGTTCGTTTCAAACAAGAGCTCGCTTAAGGTAATTAGACTATCGGCTTTAAGTACGAGATCTGAGACAGGAGTGGATATTGGCTCTTTTTCTGAAATGCGTTCAGGCTCCTTCGATAGTTGAATAGTATCTGACTTGATAGGTTTGATCGCAGGAGTGTACTTCTTGTAGAGCCCTTTCTTTACATTCTTTCTAATTTGCTTTTGAAATTTCTTAAAGCTGATGGCCATCAATGCTTTTCTGCGGCCTATCATCTTCCGGCAGACATAGTCAAAACATACTATTTTTTGCAGAAAATTGTGATGATCTGTTCGGCTCAAAGCCCACCTGTTCTTTTCAGGAACATGAGATACCACCCAAGGCGTTGTTGGGTTGCCATGCTCGCGGCCAACGTTGACTGGAACGAAAGGATGCTTAACGCATGAAGCAAATGAAATAATGAGAAGGACGAGAAAGAAAATCCTCATAGATAGTCGGCGAGTATGATAGGGTTTCTACTAATGTTCAGAACACTTGGCCAAGCCCTACTTACCTTAACACATTTCTACTTGACTGCACTGATAACGTAGACATCCTTACAGAATTGTAATGACTGGAGTTTTGAGTCACGTTGGCTGGCTACCATCTATGAATGCTAAAATCCATTTCTGTCAGACTGAGCGGTTTCTGGACTTCAATCTGATAGGAGGAAACAAACTTAGTAAGCGCGCGTTTGCAACGCCTGTTAATCCGGAATACAATAATTCTTTTTTTGATAGTGTAGATGGCTAAAGATGCCGCTTATTAATCCGATATTTTGCCCAATTTAATAATTCATTTTATTGGATGGTTAATCTAAAATTTTCACCATTCGACAAGGGTTATATTATAGTTAATGTTGATTTTTAACCATAAAAGCGTTACTTAATCTAAAATTTTAACCAAATTAGATAAAACATGCTGACTTAATGGGAAAAAATACCCCTTCTAAAATTCAGGAAATCATTTTCGCATCCTCAGAAAAGAGCGAATCAAGGCGAATCACGCACCTTTTGAAGGAAAAATCAATCCGAAAAATTGCTTCCAGAATTTACACTTCAAATCTGGAAGAAGATCCCGCCCTAATAATAAAGAGAAATTGGTACCTGATCTTGGCTCACTTATATTCCAATGCCATCTTAAGTCACCGCAGTGCGCTAGAATTTAAACCCACTTCCACTGGCCATATTTTTCTTACCTATTCGTATCCTGCCAATGTTCAGTTACCAGGTTTAAAGGTGCATTTGCTTAAAGGCTTTGAACGAATAGAAGGAGACAATCCATTTTTTGAAAACCTATATGCCTCACAAGAGGCCCGAGCATTTCTGGAGAACCTACAGGAGACGAGAAAAGGAGGTGAGGAATCTAAAAGTTTACCGGTTTCGGAAATTGAAGAGCGGCTTGAGACTATCATAAGAGCCAGGGGCGAGCAGGGTTTGAATACGTTACGCGATAAGGCGAGGGAAATTTCCACTGCCTTGCTCATGCAAAAGGAATTTAAAAAGTTGAATCTATTGATTAGTGATCTCTTGGTCACTGGCAAATCAAAGAACTTAACATCTCCGGTAGCAGTGGCACGCTCAATGGGAGAACCTTTTGATCCTGACCGGATAAAATTATTTGAAAGTCTGTATGAAGAACTAGCTGGGAAAGTTTTTCCTGAATACAAAGTGCCACCCTCAATGAATGGGTATAAGACATTTGCGTTTTTTGAAGGCTACTTTTCAAACTACATTGAAGGCACCGAGTTTACTGTAAGCGAAGCCAAGGAAATAATAGTAACAGAAACACCCATGCCCACCAGGAATGAGGATTCGCATGACATACTTGGCACGTACCGCATCGTATCGGATAAAAATGAAATGGCTATATGCCCTTCCAAGGCAAGTGAGTTCCTTGATCTGATGAGAAGCCGGCACGCTGTTCTTTTATCTGCACGCATATCCAAAAAGCCAGGCGAGTTTAAAGACAGAAATAACAGAGCAGGCACTACTGAATTTGTAGACTGGAGTTTGGTTAATGGTACGTTGAAAAAAGGTTTTGATTGGTACACGCTATTGAAAGACCCTTTTGCAAAAGCAGTTTACCTGATGTTTCTCGTAAGCGAAGTACATCCCTTTCTGGATGGAAACGGCCGGATAGCAAGGGTGATGATGAATGTTGAACTTTCTTCAAGAGGATTATCCAAAATTATTATCCCTACGGTTTACCGTGAAGACTATACAGGCGCCTTAAGAAAACTGACAAGGCAACGAATTGCTGACCCCTATATTAGAATGATGAAGAGAGCATATGAATTCAGCTCCACATTAAACCAGGAAAGCATAAATGAAATGGAGCAGTATCTGGAAACTTGTGACGCATTCAAAGAACCAAAAGAGGGAAAGCTGACATTTCGCCAGACGTATCCTTATTAAACGTTTCAGTAGCTGTTAAGATGTTTTTATGTTACGGACGAATATTAGGCGGAGGGAAGAATATTTCTGCAGGTAATTGAAAATAGTCTCGTAATCGTTGCGCTATTTTAAGTGTTATCTCTCTTCGTCCTGATAGAATGGACGAAACATGACCTTTACTGCCAATAATAGGTTCAAGATCTTTGGCTTTCATACCGCGCTCTTCCATTTTTAATTTTATCACTTCAATTGGGTTTA
>JANOQK010000139.1:0-8271 GCA_031414855.1 Bacteroidia bacterium
TCCTCAAACCTTGCTTACTACTTCCCGTTTGTAATTTTCCCTTCAAAATCTCAATAGGTTTAAAATTAGAAAGCACAAAAGCCGGATAGCTTCCGGCAATCAACCCAATAATAGCTAACAATAGGAGGGCAACTAGTAACATGAATCCATCAGGATTCAATTCAAGTGTTTTACCTGAGAGATCATTAAACAAAGGAAGAGCCACAACTGATAGCAGCAAGCCAACTGCCAATGATGAGAGTGTAACAAGGACAGCTTCACCGATAAATTGAACGATCAGTTGAGAACGCACTGCTCCTGCTACTTTGCGAATGCCTACTTCCTTTGCTCGTTTGATGGACCTGCCAACAGAAAGCGTAACAAAATTTATACACGCCACCAAAAGTAGCAGGGTAGCAATGGTCGCCAATATATAAGAGTACTTTGGATTACTGATCGCAGCTATGCCTACGGGGTAATTTGTATCCAGGTGAATGGAAGTCAGTGGTTGCAGGCCGGGCGCATATTTACTTTCCTTGTAATCCTGTTCACCTAAGATGGTTTTAAAAACGGAAGGAAATTTTTTTTCAACTATCAATGGATCTGTTCCTTCACGCAGCAGCACATACGTCTCTGGGTTAATATTAAACCAGGCAGACGTAAGTGTCTGGGCACTATACAATTTCGGATAATTCAAATCAGAAATTAAAATACCAAACTGAATACTGGAATTGATGGGGATATTTTCCAATACAGCCTTAACTGAAAATTCTTCAAATACCTCACCCAATTGGATCGATATCATTTTATCAATTGGATCGACATTACCAAAAAGTTGCTGTGCTAATCTTGAAGTAATTACTACCTGGCTTTGGACACGCAAAGCATTCTTAGTATTTCCGGCTACGCTTGCAAAGTTAAATACATCGAAAAAATCCTGACCACCGAAAGCAACTGTTTCGGTAAACTGATTCTCTCCAACTTTTACAATTGTTCCTATTTTATTGAATCGCACCTGCGCCTCTACTTCAGGGAAGTTATCTTTCAACGTTGGACCCATGGGAAAAGGCGTTGTCGTATTGAAAAACTGCTGGTTCTCTCCCCAATCTTCACGAGCATATACGCGGTAGATGCGATCTGCTTTGGAATGAAATGCATCGAACGTCCATTCATCTTTGACGAATAGCACAATTAAAATGCAACAAGCGATGCCCAGGCTAAGCCCGAGCATATTGATAGCCGAATGCATCTTGCTCCTCCAAAGTGAGCGCAATGCAATTTTAAAGTAGTTCTTGAGCATTTCGTGTCATTACTTTATCCACCGCGAAATTCATGAAAGATACCTTTGAAGGCATAATCATTCACAATAATCTGATCCAAGATGTATTGAATCGTCAAAAAGTTGTAGTGAATTAAGGTTTGTTGATCGCTGTTTGTTATTCGTTGTCCGAAAATCAAACACGAACAATTATCAACGAATAACCAATAACGATTTTATTCAACCAATTTAATCGAAGCAGAGTTTATGCAAAATCTCAAACCTGTTGGAGCAGGCCCATCAGGGAAAACATGACCGAGGTGACAATCACATACGCTGCACTCTACCTCAACACGGGTCATGCCAAAGCTTACGTCCTTATTGTATTTGATTACGTTGGCCTCTACTGAATCTGTAAAACTTGGCCAGCCTGTTCCCGATTCAAATTTCGTTCGTGAATCAAACAAAACTGTTCCGCAGCATCGGCAAGCATATAAACCTGGTTCATGAGCTTCACAATATTCTCCTGAAAATGCCCGCTCTGTTCCCTTTTTGCGTGTTACATGAAACTCGTCAGGACTAAGAATTTTCTTCCATTCGTCATCACTTTTAGTTACTCGCTTGGGAGGGGTGAGATTGCCATTGGTCGCATATTGCAAAACATCAGTCCACTTCATAGTTGCTCATTTAGGTAGTTGTATAAAGAACAGTGTATTTCGAAAATGGTTCTACTCTTTCCTCATGCTTTTTGGCGCAACACTTCGCCAGGCGAGATTTAAAGCATCCTCAAACATGTCGTTCCTTACTTTCTTCAGTTCGATAAACGTACAGCCTTGTTTGCCCCAGGCATTGGGAATAGGATAAATATTTCCGAATTATATTCTGCAAATATGGATTGATCCGTTATTGATAATTTCAGCACAGCTCGTTTTTCTTTTGGCCAAAGCGTACAAAATATTTTCTTCTTTATGCGAAACGAAGGTCGGCCCCAATGATCACGCTCGTCTGTCTCAGGATAAGAAAGTGCAAGCTTTCGAACTGTTTCAATATCAACCATAACTAAGCATTAAGTTAAAAGTTGAAAGCTTAAAGCTTAAAGCTTTAGCTTTATGTTGAATGCTTTCCAATTTTAACTACTCCACCCAAGGAACCACCTTCGATTTATAAAAATCAATGTCTAACGCTTTCATTTGGGCACCGTGTTTTCCTAAACGAACTTTATATTCATCCCATGTTCTTCCTTCAGCAGGCGACCAACCGAGTTCGGCATAACCGGGCAACCGTGGAAAAACCAAATATTCAATGTCATCCATATTGGTAACGGTCTCTGACCACAACGGTGCTTCTACTCCTAGAATAATTTCTTTTGGAATTCCCGTCACTCGGGTGGCCGGTTCCCAACTATAGGCGCTGTCAACATCAATGTAGGCAGCCCAATGCAATCCAATTCTTGACGTTGAATCGTATTGCATATCCAAATACGCTTTCTTGGCAGGAGACATTATAATGCGACTTCCTTTTTCAGCCGCCATCAATGCGTATTTCTGTTTATCCCAATGTTGCACGATAGAAGTTGAGTCAACATTGCTTTGTGCAATTTCCTCCCAACCTACCATTTGTTTACCATTAGCTTTCACGACATCCTTAAACCTATTGATGAAGATGATATAGTCTTCCTTTTTAGTAACGTGAGCTTCATCTCCACCAATATGCAGATAAGGGCCTGGTGTGATGGCCGACAATTCACGAAGGACATCTTCTACAAATTTAAATGTAGCCGGCTTACTAAGGCTTAGCGTACTAAAGCCAACTTTTATTCCACTATACAACTGGGTTGGTTTATCCTTGCCCAGATCAGCAACGGTCGCTTGGGGCACCGCTGTGCCACCGGTAATGGTTGATCCTTCTAATGGAACAACAATACCACTGTTTAGTTCTCCGTAAGAAGCCAACGCTGAATTGATATGGCCAGGCAAATCTATTTCAGGAATGATTGTGATAAATCTTTCTTGCGCATACGCCACAATATCCTTGTATTGCTCTTGTGTGTAGAATCCTCCTTTTCCACCGCCTACTTGGGTACTTCCGCCATGAGTAGTCAAATTGGGCCATGACTTAATCTCAATGCGCCAACCCTGATCATCGCTAAGATGTAGGTGCATTTTATTCATTTTATAATAGGCTATCAAATCGATATATCGCTTCACATCATCCACACCAAAAAAATGACGGGCAACATCCAACATGGAACCCCTCCAAGAATAAGTAGGATAGTCGCGAATGCTACCTGTTGCTATTTCCCACGGTCCTTGCTGAATAGTTTTCAATTCGGCTCTGGCTGGAAAAAGTTGGCGGATAGTTTGCAAACCATAAAACAATCCCGCTGGCTTGGGTGCTGATAACTTTATCAGGTCTTCAGTAATCGTAAGTTCATAGCCCTCATCACCAAGGGAAGCATCGGAACTCGAAATAGTTAGGTAAATATGGCCAGCCTCTGGTTCAGAGCTTGAAACAGATACCTGAAGATCAAATCCTGTTGATGGATTTAGTTTATCGGCCAAGTATTGGCCAATCTGTATAAGCGCTTCACTCTCTACATATATAGTGGAATTGTCAGTCAATAAGAATCTGCCTCCATCCGCAGTAATTGAAACAGGCTTTGGAATAATAGTTTCTTTGGAAAGATCTGTTGGAGGACCGGAAGGCTTACAAGATGTAAAAACAACAATAGTTGCACATAAAAAGAAAGGCAACACAATATTCGTTTGGAGGTATTTCATTGGAAATAGATCGTTTAATTAGCGGTGACGAAATTATAGAAAATTTGATCTCCTTCTTTAAAAGTTATTTGAGAGGAGAATGTAAAGTTTGGAACGCAACTTTACTTATAAACCACATCAATAGCCGCTTGTGCTATTCGCTCATCTTCCTCCTGAGATAATCCGCTCACCCCAATGCCGCCAATCACTTTTCCGTTTTGCGTAATCGGAACGCCACCACCAAATCCTGTAATCCCCTTGTCTCCCCAAAAGGCCGGTGGACTTTCCTTCTCGCGCATATATTTTCCCATTTCCCGTGTAGTCTTTCTATCCCGGGCAGATGTGTAGGCTTTGTTTTGAGCAATTACCGCAGAAGCTGCATTAACACCATCCATTCGGAGAAAAGAGATGAGCTCTCCTTCAGGGCCACCAATGGCTACGGCTACAGCCTTATTAATCTTCTGAGCCTCCTTAACAACCTCTTCAATAAGCCTGACTGCTTCTGAAGAACTTACTTTTTCGTAGGAATACATAGGTTTAAATTGTGCAGGGAATCATCCACTGAAAATTCCTGGCGATAAAACTACTGACTTATAACTCTAGCACTGAAAACATTTGTGTTACCGACAGGCAAATTATCAAATCCCTCAATAAGGATCGTATAAAAACCTCCTTCTTTAATTTCAATATTATTCAACGTCACCGTTCTTTCCTTTCCTCCTATCATTTTTACTTCCAGAGAATAGGTATTTATCGGTACCTCTTTAAAATCAGAAGCTTGCTTAAAGGTCAATCCACTAAACAATGGGCTCGATTCACTTGTCCAACGTACGTCAATTTTTGGAGCATCCGGAGATAAATTCAAACACCGAACTCTACCATTTCCACTGGCCTGCAGATAAGTTCCATCCTCTCTCATCCATAGCTCTATTTTCGCTAACGTGTTCACAATGTAAAGAGAATAGGATTTATTTACTTCAAATGAAAATGTTGAATCCAAAAGTGCAACACCATTATTAAATCTATTAAATCGGATACGATGATCTCCTTCCTTAACATCTATATAATTACTGTAATTCTTATACTTAAAGGCCTGACTTGTTATCACCTCATTGTCAATAATAATATTCATATCCGGAGCATCAGGGGAGGAATGGTAGATAGAGACACCCGCCAATTTTTGAGGTTCAATTTTCTCATTCTTTAAACAGCCTATCAAACCAATTGTAAGAATAAGACAACTCCCCACCAACCCACTAAACTTCCTCATACCTATTAATTTATATCGTTAAAAGTCCATTAATCACACACATTGATACCCAAGCTCCCTCTAAACCTGCTACTTTCAAATTTATTGCAGGAATCAAGTCGCAAATTATTAAAAAAGAATTCCTAGCATCACAATTTTGCTTGATACGGTCTAAAAATCTTCAATTTTAACTAACTTTTGCTTTCCATAAATAATAATCGCTGATTAACCTATTATCTATGACGACAAGACGAAGTTTTCTGAAAAATTCCAGTTCTCTGGTTGCAGGTACCGCCCTTTCTCCTTTTATGGTGAGTTCTTTAGAGGCAGGTGTATCGGCCAACGATAAAATTGGTGTAGCCTTATTTGGATGCAAAGGCATGGGTATGTATAATCTGAAAGATCATTTAAAACTTCCCGAGGTGGAATGCATGGCATTGTGCGATGTGGATGAAACCATCCTGAACGAACGAGCCGCTGAAATTCTCAAAACCACTGGTAAGAAACCCAAACTATACAAAGATTACCGAAAGGTATTGGAAGACAAAAGCATCAATGCCGTGATCATTGGCACACCTGATCATTGGCATTGCCTGATGGCCGTTCATGCCATGGAAGCAGGCAAAGATGTGTATGTTGAAAAACCATTGGCCAACTCGATTGCCGAATGTGAAATCATGCTGAAAGCCGCGCGCAAATACAATCGTGTGGTGCAGGTAGGGCAACAACAACGAAGCGGGCAACACTGGCAGGACATTGTCGCACTCGTTCAATCAGGCAAGCTGGGGACAATCAGAAAAGTAAAAACATGGGCGTACTTTGATTACGGAAAAGCTAATCCGAAAGTAGAGGATGCCCCAGTGCCAGAAGGCGTTGACTATGATATGTGGCTGGGTCCCTCTCCCAAAAGGCCATTCAACAAAAATCGTTTTCACGGAAGCTGGAGATTTTTTTGGGAACAGGGCGGAGGCCTGACAACCGATTGGGGTGTTCACTTATTGGACATTCCTCTTCTTGCCATGAATGTGAGTGCACCGAAATCCGTTTCTTCGTCCGGAGGAATATATGCTTATCTCAACAATGCCATTGAGACTTCTGACACGCAGTCTGTGACGTACGACTTTGGTAATTTTCTATTGGAATGGGATCATGTCAGCGGCATTACAAAAGGACCTTATGGAAGAAACTACGGTGTAGCCTTTATTGGAAACAATGGAACACTTGTAGTTAACCGCGAAGGCTGGGAAGTACTGGCGGAGACCGAAGGCGAAAAATCAAAAATGGAACTTATCCCCTTGCAACCGGCTGATCCAAAAGATCACGAGAAACATGTAAAGAATTTTGTTGAATGTGTTAAAACCAGAAACCGGCCCATTTGTGATGTGGAGTTTGGAAGGAACTCAGCGGTGCTAGCACACATGGGAAATATCTCCTACCGAACAGGGAATAAGTTATTTTGGAATGATGAATTAAAAAACTTCGGAAGTGATTCAGCCGCCAATGCATTAATCAAACCAGGCTATCGGGAGCCTTGGAAATTTCCCACATTGTAAATCACATACTTAACCCAATTCACAATGAGATACTCTATCCGCCTACTCCTTTTACTCATCTCAATTAGCGCTCATGGTCAATCTAAAAAGTCACTGCCAGACGAGGTTGTAAAAAGTATCGAAAAACGAATTGAACAAAATGCTAATCCAAGTATTGCCGTAGGTATCATCGACAAAGATGGTACTAGGTATTATAATTTTGGAGTGGTGAAAAAAAATGGACAAGCAGTCAACGAGCATACGATTTATGAAATTGGATCTATATCAAAAGTGTTTACAGCTATTCTGCTGGCTCAACAAGCTGCTGACGGTAAGCTTGCGATTGATAATCCTATTAAAAGTTACCTTCCCTCTCAGGTGAAAGTGCCAACCAAAGGAACGCCTGAAATCACTTTTGGCCATCTCTCCGATCACACATCGGCATTGCCACGCCTGCCTGGTAACATGACACCAGCTAACCCGGCAAATCCCTATGCAGATTATACGGTAGATCAGATGTACGCCTTTTTATCTGGCTATGAACTGACACGTACTGTTGGTTCGGCTTACGAGTACTCAAATCTTGCTCAAGGACTTTTAGGCCATATTCTTTCCTTAAATGCAAACACTTCTTACGAAGCGTTGATGATTAAGACGATTGCTTCTCCACTTGGCATGAAGGAAACAAAAATCGCAATCGATAAAAAAATGAAGGAGAATCTGGCAGTAGGGCATGATACAGGTGTTGAGGTGGCTAACTGGGATATCCCAACCTTAGCCGGAGCTGGGGCCATTCGAAGTTCAACTTCTGATATGCTGAAGTTCTTATCTGCTAATCTTGGTTTAACAAAATCATCACTACAGCCAGCCATGAAAAAAACGCACCAAGTGAGGCACGATAAAGCTGGCAATAATCGTGTGGGGCTTGGTTGGCATATTGCAAAAGGCAAAGAAGGCGATGTGATCTGGCACAATGGCGGCACTGGCGGCTATCGAACGTTTTCTGGTTTTGTAAATGAAACTGGTATGGGAGTAGTTGTGCTTACCAACTCTACAGAAAGTGTTGACGATATTGGTTTTCATTTACTCAATTCCGGGGCAGCTTTAAAGGAAATTAAACCTAGCATAGCTGTTGAACTTAAAAAGAGTATTGATTCCAATGGACTTGAGGCCGCCCGAATCCTATATGATGATCTCAAAAAAAGTAAACCTTCTGAATATAACTTCAATGAAAATGTCCTTAACACATTGGGTTATTCTTACATGGAGTTGAACCTCAATGCTGCTATTGCTGTGTTTAAAATTAATGTTGGGGCTTATCCCACTTCTTTCAACGTGTATGATAGTTATGCGGAAGCACTACTGAAAAATGGACAAAAGGAGTTAGCTATTGAAAATTATAAAAAATCAGTTGAATTAAACCCTGGCAACACCAGTGCCATTCAAGTGCTGGAAAAGCTTGGGGTAAAACTAGAAACTGAAAAAGTAGAGGTG
>JANOQK010000140.1:0-5210 GCA_031414855.1 Bacteroidia bacterium
TTTAGGGACATCAATGAATTGCAGCAATCGAACGGTATTTCGTTTTACGGCATCATGTACACCTGGTCTTTTCGAGAACTGCAAGATTGTCTTTAGATGTGGTTTAACTAATTCCGGATGTAGTTGGATACAATAGCTTAGTGGCCAAGCGGATCGCTGTGTAATACGATAGGGTCCTTTTAAATAAACATCCACGAGTTCGGCAAATCGTTTGGGGTTACTACCCACATACCTGACGATCTTATCACGCTGGGCACTTGAATGTTCTTTTTCAATGATTTCTACCAAATTCATAATCAGTATCTTAACTCTAAATTGAAACTCATAACATGCTGTTTATTAGGATATTTAATATCTATATGTTAAATTTAAGTTCAACTTAAAGATGTGTGCTATGCTAGTATTTTTCGCCATCGTTGCTACAGTAATTTTTCAGGTTAGCCTAAGCTTGTTTTGCTTTCATTTGAAGCAAACCAGAACTGCCTAACACAAAGCTAACAACATACTTTTTTCCGTCAGTCATTGTATTGGCTGTTCAGCTTATTGTCAACTTATTGTCTACACAGCTAATAAGGCGTTATATTGCCAATATTGCTTTTGCTAGTTTGTTAGCTTACAATAGGAAACTGGCAACCTGAAACTGGCAACTAATTACTAACTTGCAGCCCAATTTTATAAAGCTGTGAATTATCTTTCTGCGGAGTCTGTTTCAAAGTCATTTCATGATCATTGGTTATTTCGTGATCTTACAATAGGAATTTCTCAAGGTGAGAAGTACGCCTTGTTAGGGGAGAACGGAACTGGCAAGTCTACTTTACTCAAAATTCTTACGGGCCAATTAGCCTCGGATTCAGGAGAAGTATCCGTGCGTGAAGGAATCAAACTTGGCTATCTCACACAACAGCCTAACGTAGCTGGTCATCTTACTGTAAAGGAAATCATCTTCAATAAAGATAACAAGGTTGCCAAAGTGGTAAGCGATTACGAAGAGGCGATCCACGATCCGCATGTGTCACCAGATAAGATGCAACATTTGCTCGAACAGATGGAGGAGTTGAATGCGTGGGATTATGATGCCAAAGTGCAGGAGATCACCAATAAGCTAAGTATCACCAATCTTGAGCAACGCTTTGAGGAACTTTCAGGAGGGCAGCGCAAAAGGGTATTCATGGCTCAGATGCTGCTGACAGAGCCGGACCTCATCATTATGGATGAGCCAACGAACCACCTTGACCTGGAGGCCATAGAATGGTTGGAGAATTACCTGTCTGGTCCGAACATCACATTGATCATGGTTACGCACGATCGATACTTCCTTGACAACGTGGCAACCGAGATTTTGGAGCTTGACCGAGGTAAACTTTATAGGTATAAAGGCAAATACGCGTACTTCCTAGAAAAGAAGTCGGACAGGGAAGAAATGCTGAAGACGGAAGTTTCGAAGGCCCGCCAGCTGCTAAAGAAGGAATTGGAGTGGATGCGAAAGCAGCCAAGAGCTCGCGGAACAAAAGCCAAATATCGCATCGAAGCTTTTTACGAAATTCAGGACAAAGCATCTACAAACCTGAAAAGAGACAAGCTTGAATTGGATTTAGCAGGCGCCCGGCAAGGCGGAAAAATACTGGAACTTCATAACGTTTCTAAAAGCTATGGCGACCTGAAGATGGTTGAAAATTTTTCATACGTTTTCAAGAAGAAAGACAGAATTGGTGTGGTTGGAAAAAATGGTATTGGCAAGTCAACCTTCCTCGATTTGCTAACGGGAAAAACTAAGCCAGACTCAGGAGAACTCATTCCTGGAGTTACAACCAAGATCGGATATTTCACACAAGAGACAGAGGACTTAAATCCGAATCATCGGGTGATTGAAGAAGTAAAAGAGATCGCTGAGTTCATCACACTTTCTGACGGAAGTTCAGTTTCTGCTTCGCGCTTTCTTGAGACCTTTTTATTTCCGGCATCCAAGCAATATACTTTTATTGAAAAGTTAAGTGGAGGTGAGAAGAAAAGACTTCAACTACTGAAGATATTAGTGACCAATCCAAATTTTCTTATTTTGGATGAACCTACTAATGACTTTGACATTGATACGCTAAATGTACTTGAAGATTTTCTCGAGAAGTTTACTGGCTGTTTGATTCTTGTGTCGCATGATCGTTACTTCATGGATCATTTAGTGAATGAGTTATTTGTGTTTGAAGGTGACGGAAAGATCCAACCCTTCAATGGAAATTATAGCGACTACCGTCTGCAAGAGGATGCAGAAGAAGAGGAACCTGTAGTTGTTACTAAGAAAACCGAAGTGGCACCCCAGTCTGAGCCCAAGAAAAAAGTATCGTTTAAAGAAAAGAAAGAGCACGAGGATATTCAAAAGCAAATTAGCAGTCTGGAAGCCGAAAAGAAGGCCATTTCTGAGCAATTGGAGATGGGAAATCTAGACAATCAAAAACTTGAGGAAGCCTCCAAACGCCTTCAATCTATCAGTGATGAACTAGATCAAAGGACCTTGCGTTGGTTGGAATTAGATGAGATTGTTAGTCAATAAGGCTGAATGGGGTTTTCTGCCTCCAAACGGTTTGAATTGATCGATTTTGGAGTTAATTTTGTGAACCTAAATCTACATTTTGAACCAGGCCCAGGCGATTATTCTTTATCAACCACTTTTGCATAGCATCGCCTATAATTTGTTGCGTTGTAAAGCAGATGCCGAAGACATCGTTCAGGATACGTTCCTGAAGTGGCTTACCATTGATCAAACCAAGATCCGAAATACAAAGGCGTATCTGATCACATCTGTTACAAACAACTGCCTTAATCATATCAACGCGCTTAAGAGAAAGAAAGAAGAGTATTGGGACAACTTCCAGCTTTCTGAATTCTTTGCAAAGTTTAAGGAATCTGATTTAGCCAACATTGATTTCGAAAAAGAACTTTCTTCCGCATTTAAAGTTCTTTTGGTAAAATTAGAACCTCTTGAGCGTGCTGCGTATCTGTTAAAGGAAGTTTTTGACTTCGATTACGATGCCCTTCAAAAAGTGTTAGACAAGAAGGCTGATCATTGTCGCCAACTGCTGAGTCGCGCCAAGAAGAAGCTGAGTGATGAAAGCGCTAAAATCAAGATAGAGATGCCTGATACCTCTCAGATGTTTGAGAGTTTTAAGAAGGCTTGTGATTTGGATAATGCCTCCGAATTTGTCCAGCATTTGAAAGCTGATATTTCCAGCAAGTTCTCAAAAAGACCTCAAAAAGCGTCTATTTAGCTGTTTCATTTAAATTTCTTAAAATCTTTCTGAATTCTGTCACAAATCAACTTGTGAGTTTGTCTTACAGTATAATTGACTCATTTTGGGTCATTTGAAGTACGATAACCTAAAACCGTTTTTGTTTCATGAAAGAGATTATCATTTTCTTTATTGCTCATTGGTACTTGTCTTTGTTTTTTCAGACATTTTTCCTCCATCGATATTCTGCGCATAAGGCGTTTACGATGAGCCCCTTCATGGAGAAGGTGGTTTATATTCTTACCTGGATTTTTCAAGGATCAAATTATTTAAGTCCATATGGTTATGGTGTTATGCACCGAATGCACCACGCTTTCGCGGATACTGAAAACGATCCACATTCGCCAAAATATGATGAAACCATCTGGAACATGATGTGGAAAACCAGAACGATTTATTCGGACATCGCCAACAAGAAGATGAAGGTTGAAAAGCGTTTTACAGAAGGCGTACCTGATTGGGTAGCTTTCGACAAATTCGCCAGGTCATGGCCATCAAGACTTTTCTGGGGAGCCTTATATGTTCTTTTCTATTACCATTTCGCCACCGCTTGGTGGATGTTTGCCTTGCTGCCTATCCACTTCATTATGAGCCCTATTCATGGTGCCGTGATCAACTGGTTTGCCCACAAGTATGGCTACCGCAATTTTGAGGTAGGAGATACATCACGCAATTTCCTACCCGTAGACTTTTTGATGATGGGCGAGAGCTATCACAATAATCATCATAAGTATGGCTCTAGGGCTAATTTTGGGGGTATCAGATGGCACGAAATCGATCCTACCTATCAGGTAATGAAGGTGTTGGATAAGATAGGAGTGATCAAATTTGCCCAGCAAAAAGAGGTGAGCATGGAGAAAATAAAGAAAGCAGCTTAGTCGCTCAGATTATGACTTATAGCAACACGTCAGTCCATCCAAATGGGCTGACGTTTTGATTTGCAAGTCTGCCGGTTTCTTGGCCAATTCCTAAATGAAATGAGCTTGGAATTCCACCCTATTAAGAAATTAGAAATTTCTCACTACATTTGAATTAATTAACTATTTATTAATCAACTATCAAATCACAATGAAAGAAGGAACAGTAAAATTCTTCAACGAAGCCAAAGGATTCGGTTTTGTAAAGGAATCAGGAACAGAACAAGAGTATTTTGTACACGTATCAGGTCTGGTGGATAAAGTCCGCGAGAATGATAAGATTACTTTTGAACTAAAAGAAGGAAAGAAAGGCTTGAACGCAGTTAACGTGCGTTTAGCTAAGTAAGCATCCTATGTTGTAGCATTGCAACACAAAGCCGGGCCTCAAAGCCTGGCTTTTTCATTAACTACCCAAAACAAAATAATTTTGACTTTCGATAATTTCAGTTTCGATCAACGCCTATTAGATGGACTTTCCTCTATGGGCTATACTAAAGCTACACCTATACAGGAACAAACCATCCCTATTATTTTAAGTGGCAAAGATTTGATAGCCTGTGCTCAAACCGGCACGGGTAAGACAGCCGCTTATGTACTGCCCATTTTGAATAAAATTATTCATACCGAAAACAGGCATCTCAATACATTAATCATTGCTCCCACGCGGGAGCTCGCTCAGCAAATCGATCAGCAGATAGAAGGCTTTGCCTATTTTCTTGGTGTGAGTTCTATTCCGGTTTACGGTGGTGGCGATGGTGCCACCTGGGACTTGCAAAAGAAGGCGCTTGAATCGGGTGCGGATATTATCATTGCGACACCTGGAAGACTTATTGCCTTGCTCGCATCTGGAGCTATAAAATTAGATCAACTTCAGCACTTGGTGTTAGATGAAGCGGATAGAATGCTAGACATGGGTTTCTATGAAGACATTATTAGGATTATTAAGTATTTACCAGAGCACAGACAAACACTATTATTTTCAGCAACGATGCCACCCAAGATAAGAGGATTG
>JANOQK010000141.1:0-3310 GCA_031414855.1 Bacteroidia bacterium
TTGCTACAATTCATTGAAGTGCCAAAGAGTGCACAAGGATTGGTGGCCGGTCTCTGTTTTACTTTCTTTCAGGATACAAAAGAGCCAGTCGCCATCAGGGTCTTCGCCATGACTGTACTAGTCAACCTTTCCAAAACTCTGCCCGAATTGAAAAACGAACTTATCCCCATCATAGAAGATCAAATGCCCTATGGCAGTCCGGCTTTCATTTCGAGAGGAGGCAAGGCTTTAAAAGAATTGAAGCGAATCAGTTGAATGAATTTTTAGTGTTTAATTGCGATAGAATACAATTATGTCTGATCACCAAGATCCAAAGTCTGTCCTCCTAGAACCCGCTCCTAAAGAGCACACTTGCAAAAGTTGTAACAATGTTTTTGTGGGGGACTATTGCAATTTGTGTGGAGAAAAAATCCTGCGGCCTTCAGATCGGTCTTTTAAGAAACTGATAAGCAACATCCTTATCGCCATCACATTTGCAGATAGCAAGTTTATCAAAACACTTTGGCTGATCATCAAAAGTCCAGGCGAACTCTCCACCGATGTAGCCAACGGTCGCAGGGTAAAACATTTACCTCTCCTTTCCTTGTTCTTTGTACTGAACCTGATCTATTTCTTCTTTCCGGTCATCCAGCTATTCAACGCTTCCTTAAATACACAATTATTGTCCCCGCTCAAAGAATGGTATAAAACAATGATTGCCCATAAGGTGATGGCTTTGAATATGGACGTATCCTCCTTTAGCGTCATCTATAATCTGAAATCCACTGGCTATGCCAAACTGATGGTAATGGTGTTTGTAGTGGTGGCTTCCCTGCCACTTAACTTGCTGTATTCCAAACGAAACCGCTACTTCACTGACCATATTAATTATATGGTGGAACTGGCTTGCTTCAACCTATTCATTAACGCCATCGTACTCACTATTCTGGCCAAGTTTCTTTGGCTGGGTAGTGTTCTGGATGAAAACGTGTTGACCATTATTTTCATTAGCACAAACTTGTACTTTCTGATCCGATCCGGTAAGGTTTTTTATAATGAAAAGGGATGGCAGCTGTTGGTCAAATCTGCCCTCATGATTCTCGTTCTAAGATTTGCGTTGGAAGTCTATCGTTCCGTGTTATTCTTCGTAACACTTTACTCGCTGTAAGGATACTTATCGGATCGAACGGGAAAGGCTACTGATTAACTCCTCCACCTGAGACTTATCTTCTTCATATGTCACCAGATTTCTATAGGTCAATAGGGCCTGGATAGCCTCGTCAATTTCTTTATTCATAGCCAAGGTAAGCCCCAGATTAAAATGGCTGTTGGGAAAAGTGGGTTCAATCTCTATCGATATTTGATAATGCAGCTTGGCAAGAGGTAGATTTCCAACTTCCGCATAAAGATTTGCCAGGTTATAATGTGCTTCAAAATGCCTGGGATCTTCTTTCAGACCACGAGTAAAGCAATCAATAGCCTTGGTATAGTTCTTCTGCTCCGATTCTAGAATGCCTAAGTTACAATACGCATCAGCAATAGAATCGCCTTGTTGAATGGCCTTCGCGTAAATTTCTCTTGCTTTTTCATTGCCTTGCTCATCCAGCATTAGGGCCTCCTCAAAGGTAGAAAGCTGGTTAAGGCTTACCACCTTACCACCGGTAAACAGATTCAACTGCCCTTGCTTAGGTGGAGCGTCAGTGTGCTTCTTTTTCCGCACTGGCTTAAAGCCGAACTTCTCAGGATTGAGGCTTGGAAACTGAATGACCTTTGCCATGGAGCAAAGTTAGTGGTTAATCATTAAAGCTGCTAGCCTTTAGCCGCGAGCTTCTAGCCAAATAAACAATGAACAATGATGGAATAATGCCAACTATGGCCAAGAACTTGAAACTTGTAACCGGCAACTAGTTTCAACTCGCTTTCCTCTTCATCGTTTTCTTCGTCTCCGCCTTCTCTTGTTTTACAGCTGCTCCTTTGGCTTTCTCCATTGGCTTCTTCTTCGCTGCATCTATACTTGCCTTCAGGGCAGTCATAATATCTACTACCTTTGGTTCTTCTTCGACTACGGTCACGATCTCCTTGCCTGCAATCTTAGCATCGATCATTGCTTTTAAAGCATCAAAGTAATGATCCTTCATCTCAATCTTTGAAAATTTTGTGGTCATGGAATCCACAAGAGTCTTAGCTAGTTTGAGTTGCTCTTTATCAGCTTTGACTTCCAACAATTGAGGCACTTCGCGCATGCTTCTGATTTCGTTCGGATAACGAAGGCGATACATTAAAACTCCTCCATCGTGAGGTGTGATCAACACAGGCGTTTCACGATCGCGCAACACCACTTTACCAACTCCTATCTTGCCACTTTCTTTTAATGTGGCGCAAAGCAGCCCATATGTCTTTGCGGCAATATCACCATCTGGGCCAATAAAATAAGGGGCTTCAAAAAGTGAAGGGTGAACCTCTTCTGATTTTACGAAACCTTCTATCTCAATTACCTTTTCGCTCTTGAGTTTTACTTTGTTTAGATCCTCTTCTTCCATGATCACAAACTGACCAGGTTCATATTGATATCCTTTTACAATTTCCTCGGCACGCAAGGGTTTTCCAGTGACTTTATCTTTCTTTTCATAGCTGACAGGATTGTGTCCCTCCTTCGTGAGCAGATTGAAGCTGATGGTTTGCCCCGTATCAATCGCATTGTAAATCCTGACGGGAATCGTGACCAACGAAAACTGGATGTGTCCTTTCCAAATGGCTCTCATGGCTTAAAATATGAGTTAGTTTAAAAAATGAATATACCAGTGCTAAAATATTGGTAATGAATCAGTAATCAAAACATATTTTTAGATTTATGGCAACACATGATGAGATACCACTTCTCGGTTGGTAGATTGGTCAGAAGTTTACGTAAGAGGTGGTGTCGACATTTGCCTTTAGCTCGTGCAAGAGATTATAGAGTCCATAATACGTCCTGTTAATATACAAGGCATCCTTTACGCCCCTCGCCTTCTTCGATTCCCGGAAAGCTTTCATACTGCCAATTTCTTCCCCGAATTTGTAAAGTGAAGTGAAGTAGGTCTTATCTGAAAAATCAAATTCTGGCGTCCTGAACGGGCGGCCTAACAATGCGACCATGTGGATAAATACTTCCTCGAAAAACTTCTTATCCTCTGCGGAGTCATCATCATAGATAAACCGCAGTTGCTTAAATACTTTTGTTTGCTTGACTTTATCCGAAAGGAAATCCTTATGGAGGAGTTGAAAGTAAACTTTATAAAAATCAGAAGGTATTACTTTCACACAGCCAAAATCAATAACACCAAGCTTCTTA
>JANOQK010000142.1:0-2478 GCA_031414855.1 Bacteroidia bacterium
TAGTTCGATTGCCTGCCGCACCAGCCTTTGCATCTGGGTGTTTGTCGTTGTCAAGTATTTGAAACTCCAATCCAATAGCTGAGCCTTTAGAAAGGTATTTTTCATCCACAAAATATTTGACGCCACTATTAGCACCTTCGGTAAACTTAAAATCAAATTGAAGTTCAAATGCGGAAAACTTTTCGTCTGTAACAATATCTCCTCCGTTGGTCGACTCTGCACCATTCGATGACAAGACGGATAATGTGCCATCTTTAATCTCCCATCCCTTTTCGGGGAATTTAGAACCAAAGGCTGATCGCCAACCATTGGTAGTCTTTCCATCCCAGAGCAAGCGAAAACATTGTTGTTTCTCGAGAGGTGCAATGGTATTAGGAAGGAGGTTTACAAGTACCATGTCATTGACGGGAGACGGAACCAAGTCTTCAGTTTGAATGCGAACATTTTTCCAATACGTCTTTTTACCTTCCGCCTCGGGCTTATTAATGGAATGAACTTGCAAAGCGATAAATCCACTTGCTGTTAAATCATCGAGCAAATAAGAAACTGGAATATTATTCACCCATGTACGGATACTTGACCCAATGCATTCAATGCGATACGTATTCCAGTCACCCCATTTATAAGCGGTCTTGGCGGATGGATTTAACTCGACCGGATAAAGCCATCCCCTTCGCGCCTCATCATAAATGCCTCCTGACCAACCTCTTTCTTTATTATTTTCAACTTCCATTTGATATCCCATCACGCGGCCATCTGCGCCTTGTGCTTGAAGACTTCTGAATTGAATACCCGAATTTATCCCTTCATCAATTTTAAAAGTGACTTCCAAAATAAAATCTCCATAAGTCTTTTCAGTGATGATAAACGAGTTAGGCGTATCTTTAACTGATGTTCCAACAATTGTTCCATCGATCACTTCATATTTGGCTTTTCCATTTACTTGCTTCCAACCGGTGAGATCTTTACCATTAAAAAGATTAATCCATTTCTCTTTGGGAGGATCTATTTCAGCACAAACTAAATTTGTGATAAAACAGATGCTGATAATTGTTATAATTCTCTTCATGCTATAAAGTTTTGAACCTTGGATTTCGAACTTTAAACTTACAACTTCATCTCCCATCCTTTTTCGTATTCGCGACTCCATAGCTTAGTTGCTTCACTATCATTTTTGATATGTCCGTTGGATGGATCACAATTAATAACACGACCGGTCCGATAGGCAATGTTACCCAACTGTGGCAGCAAAGTAGATTTATGCCCTTCTGAAATAGGGGCATTCAATTTTGCTTTATCCCGAATGGAATCAACAAAGTTTAATAAATGAATACTATCCAGCTTGTCACCCATGCCCATGGTGTTGGTAGCATCGGCTTGCTGAATATTCGTCTTTACTTCTTTGGTTAGTTTGTTGCCTAGTTCAAACACTTTGTAATCATCTCCTCCAGGGATAACCATGGTGCCCTTCTCACCATAAAAGATTACTCCTCTGCCACTTCCTTGTTCATCAAAATCATTACAGCTGCGCCCTTCCCAGGTCATGGCGGTATTATTTGGAAACTCAAACGTGATCGTCTGCGTGTCCGGTGTTTCCCAATCATCTTTAAAAGCAAAGCGGCCACCAGCAGAAACTACTTTGCTGGGATAATCTACGCCTAATCCCCAGCGCATCACATCCATTTCATGAGTACCGTTATTAAGTGCTTCTCCAGTTCCCCAATTCCAGAACCAATGCCAGTTGTAATGAACCAGATTATCCTTATATGATTTGCGAGGTGCAGGTCCTTGCCACAATTCAAAATCAAGAGTAGATGGCACTGGCACTACTTTTCCAATACCAATCGATTTTCTGGCATTGGAATACCAGCCTTTTGCAAAATACACACGTCCAATTATACCTTCATGCAAAGCCTGCATGGCATCCATCACTTTTGGAAATGACCTTCTTTGGCTACCCATCTGGACAAGCTTATTATATTTTGCTGCTGCAGCTACCAACATCTCACCTTCTGCGGGATTGTGAGCACATGGTTTTTCAACATACACATTTTTACCTGCCTTCAACGCCATCAATGCAGCAGGAGCATGCCAATGATCGGGCGCTGCAATCGTGAGGGCATCCATATCATTCATCTCTAACATTTTACGAACATCCTTAAATCCCTTTGGTTTCTTACCAGATTGTTTTTCAATCTCCGCGATCGACTTTGCTAATACATTTTCATCAGGATCACAGATGTATCCCACTTCCACATCTGGCAATTTGGCAAGCATCTTAGCCAAATACAATCCACGGCTGTTTGTGCCCATTATCCCCATCACCACCTTGGCTGCAGGCGAGCCTTGGAAACTAAAAACTTGTGGTGCAATGAAAACACCGGCTCCGGCTATTGCAGACTTTCTAATAAACTCTCTACGATTATTCATGTGAATAGACTTATGTTACTCAATAAAGGTAGTGTATTGAATAAATAA
>JANOQK010000143.1:0-6287 GCA_031414855.1 Bacteroidia bacterium
AAGACACAGTGAACTAGAAAATAAAGTATCTGATACATTCCTCTCCGTGAAATAATCGAATGAGGCAAACAATGGCTGTATATGCATTGGATTCCACACACGTCTGGTTTCAATTCCTTGACTATCAAGTTCTTTTGACAACCGATTCACATCCAGATTACCATTTAAACAAGCTGCTGAAAGCCACCGGTTTGAAAATACACCTGGTTTCTCCACCTGAAATTGGAAACCGTGTTTGCTTAGTGCCGTGTTGTACACATCAAATGAAGTCCTTCTTTGCTCAACCTCCTGTTCGAGTTGATCTATCTTAGAAAGGCCTACTGCAGCGTTCATTGGCCCCATTCTGTAGTTGTATCCCAGTTCTCTGTGCTCATAATATACTTTACTCTCACGAGACTGACCCGCCCAAAACATAATTTTTTTAGATAGCTCAGCGTCATCGGTGAGTATCGCTCCTCCCCCATATGTGGTTAGGATTTTATTATTATTAAAAGACACTATCCCAATCTTGCCGAACGTACCTACGTATTTATTTCCAATCCGGGAGCCCAGCGCTTCGGCAGCATCTTCTATCACTGGTATTTGGTGGCGCAGGGAGATTTTCATTATTTCCACCATGCTTGCGGGCATACCATAGGTGTGAACTACCAAAATTGCTTTTGGCTTCTTCCCCTTCTTTACCCTTTCCAAAATAGCCTTCTCCAACAACTCAGGATCCATGTTCCAGCTTTGATCATCCACATCGATGAAAATTGGTCTTGCCCCTAAATAGAGGATGGGGTTAACGGTGGCTACGTAAGTAAAGGTGGAGACCAACACTTCATCGTTTGGTTCGACTCCTACTGCCTTTAATGCCAAATGTATAGCGGCCGTGCCCGAGTTAAGGGCAACCACATGCATTGCTTTTGTATACTCACTTACACGTGCCTCAAAATCCGAAATAATATTTTCATGTGATACGCCTTCATACTCGTCCAGCACCTTCTTTACAGCAGTTGGATCTATAGGCGTGTAGGATAATGGAAACTTAGAGGGCATTTATAGATAGTTATTGGTTAAATTAATGGTTAATGGTTCTGTACTTCTGATACAACAGGCCTGCTAACAAGATAATCATTAAAAGAGGATTGACGATAAGGCGGTGAATAAACGATAACAACGGTGATGAAATTTCGGAGTCTCCTTCCAGGGTAAGTTTCAACATAAAATAAAGAGGTAACACGATAAGCAGTTCGATTGCAAATAGTAGCGAAGCGAGTTTTATTTCTTTTGTTCCATTGAAGATCGCTAAGAACAATACCAGGCAAAGTGAATCATTCCATACAAGCCTCATCAATCGATTTAAGATAAATGGCAAATATTGAACTTGATTAATTTGTTCAGCCTCTTGAAGCCACAGCAATTTTCTCTGAAAAATGTACAGCAGAGCCATCAGGCTAATGGCCAGCAAACCCAACAGCCACCTACTCCACTTGTGCTTGGCGGGAATGATCATTTTTTATTCCATTAAATTTAGAAGCCCATACCCACCACAGCACAAGAACAACCACATACAGAACAGCAGTGAACAGATACTTGTGAATGTAGTAAAAGTACGGAGAATGGATTTTTGCCTGTTGAAACAAGAGGATGATTCTGGCCAAATTAAAAACATGAATAATGAGCAGACCAACAATCGTAAAAATAATTGTTCGTTTTAGTGTTCCCTGGTAGGCCACGAGGAACGCCACAAACACAATGGCCACATTAATTCCATTGCATCCTTCAAAGACATTAATAATGATATCATTTGTTGCTACTTCTATGAGGGAAATAGTCGGTTTGGTTTGGTTTGGCAAAGTCAAAACAGGTGTGCCGGCAAATGAAATTATGGTGCTTACCTGTTTTGATATCCAGTTGGTAGCGGGATCACTTTGTGGATAGTAGTGATTGACATAGCTACCGTACACCACATTACCCACGATATAAATTCCAAGGAATTTGAAAAGAAAGAGCAGAGCAGGTTTGAATTCTTTGAACATACTAGTAGCAAGTAGTAAGTAGCAAGTCTAAAGACCAAAGCTGAAAGCCAAAAGCTGAAAGCCAAAAGTTGAAAGCCAAAAGTTGAAAATTGAAAGACGAAGATTGAAAGATTAAAAGCACCATACCTACTTGTTTATGGCGGGAATGCCCATCACTTTAGAATGATCTCCAAAGCTTTTTGTCACTACGGCACCCGCACCCACGATTGAATCATCACCTAATGCTAACCCTTGAAGGATTCTTGAACCAGATCCAATGATACACCTCTTGCCTATCTTCACATTACCTGAAATACTACATTGTGGCATAATAGAAGAGAAGTCACCAATATGAGCATCATGACCAATAGTGGTTGCTAAATTCACGATCACGAAATCTCCTAACCAAATTTCTGTTGTCAGGATAACTCCAGCTGTCACGATGCATCCTTTGCCCATCTGATTTGTTGGTTGACCCATTAATGCTGATGGGTGTTGCAGGATTGGAAAAGATAATTCTTTATTTGTTAGTGCCCCTGCTACTCGCTGTCTTGCTGATGGATCAGCTATCGCGATAACCACTGCGAGTTTATTCGTTACTTCATTTAGTGCTTTAATGTTGCCCAGCACTTCCCTGTTGGCAACCTTGATTCCTGGCTTCATGCCGTCATCATAAAAACCGAGCAGATTCCAAGATTGCATCTGATCGACCATCAGAGCTGTTTCCCGGCCGAAGCCTCCTGCTCCTATGATTACGAGATCTGTCATCTCAGCATTTTAGAGTTTTAAAAACTTGAAGATTGAAACGGTTGAAACGGTTGAAGAATTTTGAGCATCACTTTTTGACGTATAAAAGTACTACAAAGGATTTGAAAATAATTCACAAAAGGAATCCAGGTAATGAGGGTATTGGGCATTAGGTATTAGGCATTGGGTATTAGGTATTGGGTATTGGGTATTGGGTATTGGGTATTGGGCATTAGGTATTAGGGTCATGTAATCAATTGCCTTTGAATTTTTCTTCCACCAACGATTTGTCTTTCTTAAAAGATAAAAGTAATACAATGGTTTTGAAAAGAATGAGCATATCTAATCTAAATGAGATATGATCAACGTAATATATATCCAATTCGAATTTCTTCTGCCACGAAATGGAATGCCTCCCATTTACCTGAGCCCAGCCCGTTATTCCTGGCAGCACCAGGTGTCTTCTTTTTTGATCGTCATTCATTAATGCAAGATACTCTACTGGCAATGGCCTTGGGCCAATAAGAGACATATCGCCCTTGAGTATATTCCATAGTTGCGGAAGTTCGTCCAGGTTTGACCCACGCAGAAAATCACCTAACAGAAAACGCCTTGCTTGCAATGGTTTATCCTCTTGAGCTGCGAGGGTTCGAAACTTACATACGCTAAATGGTTTATTTTTCTCTCCAATTCGAAATTGGAAAAAAAATAATGGCCATTGATTTATTATCAGGTACGCAAGTCCTATCAGCACTACAAACCAAAAAAGAAGCGCAAACAATGCAGCTGCTACAAAGAGATCAAGAAATCGTTTTATGTAGCGTTGGTAGATCACTTCCTGTTGCACGTTGAAAAAGTAAATTTTATGTGGGATGTGCACTGACTGTGCTTTATCTATGCTCTATCTGTGCTCTATCCTCCCCTTATTCCCTTTTTGATTGCAAGTTACGAGAATATAAAAATTGGAAGAGGATTGGAAGATTGGAAGATTGGAAATTTTAAGATTGAAAGATTTAAAGAAAGACACGGATTGCACTTACCGGTCATGCGGAAAAGTTGTACTTGGCCTCATCCGGCCTTCGGCCACCTTCTCCGGAGGAGAAGGACGTGAGATTTACTTTCAGACTTATCCGGCTTCGCCACCTTCTCCGGAGGAGAAGGACGTGAGATTTACTTTCAGACTTATCAGGCTGGGTCACCTTCTCAGAAGGAGAAGGGAGACAGCTCACATCGGCCTGTTTGAAAATTGGGAGATTAAAAAAATTAAAAGATTTGAAGATTGAAAAAAAATTAAATCAAAAATTTAGATTCGATTCTTTCCGGCAATTACGGAAAAATAGAACCTCTCTAAGGACTTTGCGGAAGCGGATCATTCTCTTTTTTTATATCACTCCGTTATGTCTACCGAACGCTGCAGCGAAGGCTTATCCCGCCTGTGCCTGAAAACAGGATGGATCATTTAACAATTTACTATTTATTATGGCACGACAAGATGGAGTCATCAAGTTGACGGGACAAATGGGAGGAATCTCTTTCTATAAGTCCCAAGATGGTCACCTCATGCGCCTGAAAGGCGGCATCGATGGAGACCGTATTAAAAATGATCCGGCATTTGCGCGCACCCGCGAAAACGGAGAAGAGTTTGGACGCGCGGGTGCATCCGGAAAGTTATTGCGCACGGCCTTGCGCACGTTGATCATGAATGTATCGGACAGCAGGATGGCCAACCGGCTGACGCAACAACTGATGAAGGTGATCCAGGCGGACGCCACCAACACACGAGGTCAGCGCAATGTAATCGATGGAGAGGCTACTCTTCTCACCGGATTTGAATTCAACCAAAACGGAAGGCTGGACAAAACGTTTTTTGCTCCTTACATCCCTACGATTGACCGGGCTAGCGGAACACTCTCGGTCAGTATTCCCGAATTCATTCCAGCCAATATGATTGGTTCACCTCCAGGTTCCACTCATTTTAGATTAGTATCAGGAGCAGCCGAAGTGGACTTTGAAAAAGGAACCTATGTAGCCAGCACTTCACAAAGTGGAGATACTCTGCTTGGACCTGTGCCATTGCCTGCACAGTTGTTGACACAAGTGGTTACTCCAGCCAGCACAAAGCCGCTGTTCCTTGCCTTCGGAATTGAATTCTTCCAAGAGGTAAACGGAGCCCTTTACCCGCTGCGAAACGGAGCGTTTAATGCGCTTATGATGGCCGCGGTGGATGGTGGCGTGTGAGTAGTGATCGGTGATCGGTTGCCGGAAACAGGTTACCGGTTACCGGTTGCCAGTGAGCATAATCCGTTTACTGGAGGTTGGAGGCTAGATGCTGGATGAAGGTTAAGAGTTTAGAGAAGGTCTGCTTCTGATTCACCCTTTTCATTAGGCTTACGTTCTGCGACTGATTAGATGACACGATTCGGTGCAACTGTTTTACGGAAGTTCACATAGAGCTCTGTCACTTAATGACGAATCGGGTGTTGGTGATCGTTGCGGGATATGGGCTAATCGGTTGATGGTCTCCGGTTGCTGGTTAGAAGCTACGGTGATCGGTAGCAGTTCTAGCAGAAAGTAGAAAGCTGAAAGCTGAAAGTAGAAAGCACAAAGCTGAAAGCACAAAGCTGAAAGCTGAAAGCCAAAAGCAGAAAGTAGAAAGATGAAAGTAGAAAGTAGAAAGTGAGTTATGTTTATTTCAACATTAAACAATTAAGAATATGACAATCATTGAGCGGGTGCAGGCACCTACCCCAAAGTTTTTCAGGGTGCTGCGAACGATCGGAATGACACTGGTGGCAACCAGTGGTGTATTGTTAACTGCGCCAGTGACACTGCCTGCTGGCGTTATTACTTTTCTCAGTTATTTGACAGTTGCGGGCACTGTGATGTCGGCAGTGAGTCAGACGGCAGTGGAAGCGCCAGTGGAAAACAAAACCGGAAAGCGATGGAAGCGACCCAAAGTCACTCCGGAACAATAGCTGGCACAATCAGCGGAACCCTTCTGACTTTCTTTGCAACTATCCACTCGGAAGATCTTTTGAAGACAACCTTGCTGGCCATGATTGGAGCTGTGGTTAGCTTTGTTGTTTCCATTGGGTTGCGATGGATTGCGAGGCGAGTGAGGAAGTAACGTTCGATTTTTAATGGGAGGCCGTCTTAAAAGATGGCCTCTTTTTATCCATGTGATACCTATAGGTTGGCCGTTCCAGGATTGGATGATTCAATTCGATGATTGAAGATTATAAGACTAAAGATTGAAAGATTGAATGCCAATCAGGCCTCATCCGGCCTTCGGCCACCTTCTCCGGAGGAGAAGGACGTGAGATTTACTTTCTGACTTGTGAAGGTACTGGAAACAACTCGTGTTAACAGGTGGAGAATTGACCCACTAACCTAACTTGTCAAGAATTGCATTACATTTTCGATTTTCAAACCTGTGTAAGTGCAAAATTCTTCGATGCTCACAAACTGATGGTCTTCTTTGTTGAAGTGACGTTTGATCTTTCGCAATAACAATCTCCCATACCGCTCACTTTTTCCGGC
>JANOQK010000144.1:0-3285 GCA_031414855.1 Bacteroidia bacterium
GGGAATACGTTACCGGAAAATAATCCGGATGCATTGCGTTGCAATGAATAATCCGAAAGCGCAGTGAGCATGGTGACGCTATGTCCGTCTAAGCCGTGACACCACGTACAAAACAGCCGGACGAACACCCCGAAACAATACAAAAGCAATTAAAGTTAGGATTGATCCTATCCCTGTTGGAAGCACAGCACCAAATGTTACGGTCATACCTATAACAAATCCAAGCAGACATTCCGCTCGGTAAACCGGGAAGAACAATGCCAATACGAAAATCCCCAACATCATATTGCCCGTCATGTCCGGATAACCATAAGAAAAGAAGCCTGCGCTAACTGATCCAATAACCAATGAAATAGTAAAAGCGTAAATGGCATGCCTGATCAGTGCGAGTTCAGCATGGTCAGTGCCCTGAGGAAAAATTCTCTTCTGCACCCGATACAATAGCAGCCATGATAGTAAGGGAAGTAAGAGTGCACCCCATAGATTAGAAATTTTCGGTAAGTCTTTATCGGCTAAAATGTGATGGCCAGGTACACCACCGTGAAAATAATTCCAGGTTAACAATGACCAAATAGCAATGGCAACTGTTCCTGTAACATACAAACGGATTTTAAAAAAGGTTGATTTACTCATATCCAAATTAATTTAGTGAGTTGACACATTCACCGAACTCAATTGCTTCCACTTAGCGACATCTACCCCCTTTACCACCAACCACACGGCAAGAGCCAGCTCTGCAATCAAAGGCGGCATCAGCACGAATGGGAATAGTGCTGTGGCCAAATTAGGCGCAAGAATCATGGCAAAGCTATTGGTGAGGTAACACACCCCTGCCAATTGCATTAAAAGTCCCAGTGTTTTGGGTAAGAAGCCCGACCTGAAAATCAAGCGACCTTCCACCAAACAAACAAGGCCGAAGAAAATGAGGCCTACTCCAAAACCATAGCCATGGAGTTTAATGAATGCATAGGAAATCGACTGAAGCTGATGTGGATCAACCGCTTTGAGATAATCTGCTCCTCCCAACAATAATAAGGGCATCAAAAGATTTAGTTTGTTGACAACTAATACAGCGGTTTGAATCATATTAAAAAGCAGATTCATCAAGGCGAAATTCTTATTTACAGGCTTCAGCAACACATAAAAGATCAGCATCAACGGGATATCACATAGTTGCATGATCAGGTCGACACCAATACCCATGCGCCACAGAAGCGGAGAGGAAATAATGTTGGAGGCCGTGGCAACTGCATCTCCCGAGACCACTAGTTTATTGCGCACGAAGAGTTCGCCAAAGATACCGGCCGCGATGATGACCAGATAGAGGACACCACCAATTCTCGCATACTTCATGGGGGAAAATTCTGTTGACTGACTATTCAGTGTCATGTATGATTATTTAGTGCATGACGAAGATCGGGCTAATAAGTTACAAAATAAACTATTTGACACTTTTGGCATTTCCTTATATCCCTGTCAAAAACAGTATTTGATCAATTTGTCGTCATGTATTGATCTCTATTTTAGTCAACTTCACCTTCGAAACTCTTCGATTAATGGGGATAGTCTTGAACGACCGGCCAAGGTCGCGAAATGTGAAACACATCTGGAAAAGAAATCAATTAAATTATAGCCTATAATAAATTTTGAAGTAACAATTTCACGTAGATTAGGTTTTGAATTACGTTTCTCCACTATGCACACAGGCAAAAACTACACGTTCAAAGAGGTTCTCTACTGGACCCGCAGGGATATTTCAGGATTATTGGTAATCGCTGCTGTTCCTACCATTTGTTATAAATTATTTGGTTGGACTTGGCTGGCACTCCCCTGGTTGCCAATTGCCCTGTTGGGCACAGCAGTTGCTTTTGTGGTCGGCTTCAAAAATAATGCATCTTACGACCGAGCATGGGAAGCACGCAAGGCTTGGGGTGCGATCGTCAATGCTAGCAGAGGCTGGGGTATTATGCTGAAAGATTATGTGACAAATAAACACGCACCAAATCCAATTTCCGAAATTGAGTTACGCGAGATCAAATTAAAACTCATTAACCGCCATTTTGCTTGGTTAGCAGCCTTGCGCTACAATTTAAGAGAGCCTAAGGTTTGGGAAGCCATCACAAAAAGCCACAATGCGGAATACAAAGACAAGTGGTTTCAAGTGTCAGAGCAGCCCGGAGACTTACGAAAGGAACTGTCGAATTACTTAAGTTCCGAAGAAGTAGAGTCTCTTATGACCAAGACAAATAAAGCCGCGCAGATTATCGCTATGCAGTCTGGTGAGCTGAGAAAACTTCTAGAGCATGGCTACATTGAAGATTTCCGTCATATGGAATTGGAAAAGCTCTTATTGGAATTCTATAACCAACAGGGTGTTTCAGAAAGGATCAAAAACTTTCCGTATCCACGTCAATACGCAACACTCAATTTATACTTCACAAAAATATTTGTGGTCTTAGTGCCCCTTGGTATGTTACGGGAGTTTGACAATATGGGTGGTCATTTCTTTTGGCTCGCAATCCCTTTCAGCGCTTTATCGGCCTGGATCTTTACCACGCTTGAAAAAATTGGAGAGTCAACAGAGAACCCATTTGAAGGAAGTGCTAACGATGTGCCTATTACCGCCTTGTCAAGAAATATTGAAATCGATCTGAAAGAAATGTTTGGTATGGATCACATCCCTCCACCCTTAAAGCCTCAAAATAACATTCTAGTTTAGAACCCATCTACTATGTTTGATAAAATATTTGAAAATAATAAAAAATGGATTGCTAATAAATTATCCATTGATCCTGACTATTTCACCAAACTTTCAACTGGCCAACATCCAGAATTTCTGTATATCGGCTGTTCAGATAGCCGCGTAACTGCCGAAGATTTAATGGGCGTACAACCTGGTGAAGTCTTTATTCACCGAAACATTGCCAACTTGGTCGTGAGCACTGACAATAACTTAAATGCTGTCGTTCAATATGCAGTGGAGCATTTAAAGGTCAAACATATTATCGTCTGTGGTCATTATGAGTGCGGTGGAGTAAAGGCGGCCATGAATCCAAGCGATATGGGGCAACTAAACAGCTGGTTGCAAACATTGCGGGATGTTTACCGCCTGCACCAGAAAGAATTAGACCATATCAAAAACGCGCAAAAAAAATTCGATCGATTGGTAGAGCTCAATGTAAAGGAGCAGTGCATCAATATTATTAAGATCGATCATGTGCAGAAGTCCTGGTATAAAACACAGTACCCTCAGATTTACGGGTGGGTATTTGATGTTCGTACCGG
>JANOQK010000145.1:0-3266 GCA_031414855.1 Bacteroidia bacterium
GGAGGAATATGTGCACGCAGGAGGACAGGTTTCGATTCAGGGGTTTGATTACTTCCAGATGTTTTCAAATCATCCGTTGGCTACCCGCAAATTAACACCGGGAAGTCAATCCAAATTAGAAGTAAAACTAAGCCCGCGACAGATTGAATTGCGTAAATTTTCGGATGCCAACGAATTCGCATACTATCCAATACGAATTCGTACTTCCCTTAAATACAAGGAATTTCCTATTCAAGTTGGAAACAAAATTCCCTTTGAAGAGAATATTTTATCTCAGTATGGTGATTTCGGGAAAATTGAATCTTCTGATATCACGTTACAGGAAGGCGCGCTTCACGACCGAAAAGAAACACAACTTACGATCATTCATGTTTCAGAGATTGACTTTCCTATTCCAAATTTTGCCCTGGAGCCAGAAGGCTTGTGGTCAAAATTATTTGAAGGTGTAGCTGGCAAGGATATTGATTTTGTTGACCATCCGCTTTTTTCAAAGAAATATTATTTGCGCGGTGAAAATGAGACTGCTGTTAGGGAATTCTTTACAGAGCCGATCATCGACTTTCTGGAAAATCGGGAAGAGATGCACATTGAGTGTCATAAACATCGCTTGATCTTTTATAAGAAACGTGATGTTCTTGAAGCAGGAGAAATCCTCTACGCTATGAAATTCGCAGAAGAATTTTTGCAACTTATTCAAGCGAAAACACCACAAACTATTTAACAACAACCGGAGGTAAATCAAATTTGGTTTGCCTCCGATTATTAAACTCTCAAACTATGAAGAATTTTCTTTCATTATCACTAGTATTTTGTCTTTTCGGCTCCTTTGTCATTGCTCAGGATAAATCAAAAGAAATCGAAGAGATGAGACTGAAGTTAAATGAAGACGGTAGTCATTATTTAAAGGCCACCTTTCTGAATCAGGTCTGGCTTCGTTTTAATGATAGCAATCCTGGAACGTTAGTTTTAAATGATCCAGCTAAGGAAACACTTGACATTGGATTGCGAAGGACTCGCTTTCAAATGTATGGTCAGCTTACTGATCATGTGTTTTTTTATTTTCAATTTGGGCAGAATAATTTCAACTACTTATCGCAAAACGCTGGCAACCGAAAACTCCAGGCATTCTTTCACGATGCCTTAGGCGAATATCGTTTCAAGAAAGGAAGCGAAAAACTTATTCTAGGAGGTGGGCTAACAATAGCCAACGGGCTTTCAAGATTCAGTCAGCCAAGTGTGAGTTCGATTATGACAATGGATGTTCCTGTTTTTGCTCAGGCAACGGTTGATCAAACAGACGAATTCTCCCGAAAGCTAAGTGTCTTTGCACGCGGTCAGCTTGGAAAATTTGATTACCGAGTTGTGATGAGCGATCCTTTTCCTGTTACTACAAATGGGCAGGCCGTTCCAACATTATCTAGCAATGCGACCTTCGCACAGGAGGGCCATCATAAACAGTATCAGGGTTTCTTCATGTGGAATTTCTTCGATAAAGAAACTCACGTCACTCCCTATATGACTGGCACCTATCTTGGAAAGAAAAAAATATTCAATCTGGAGGCTGGGATTATCTCACAAAAGAATGCAACTGAAACTTCACCAGATGTTGGCGTGACAAAAGAATTTCATAATATGACGTTATGGTCAATTGCGGCATTTTACGATGCACCCATAAATACTGAAAAGGGCACAGCCTTCAATGCTTATCTTGGCTACTTTGATTATGAATATGGTCCTGGTTATCTCAGGTATAATGGTATTATGAATCCTGCCAGCGGCTTACAAAGTGGATATCCAGCCGGAAGTCACGGCAATGCATTTCCTATGTTTGGCAGTGGCAATATCTTTTATACACAAGTTGGCTATTTGATGCGGAAAGATTTATTGGGAGAAGGAAATGGAACACTGATGCCATATGTTTCCTTGCAAAGCGCAAAATATCAAAGGTTAGATAAACAGATGAATGTTGTGGATGTGGGCGTTAACTGGTTAATGAAAGGACACAACAGCAAACTTACATTGGACTATCAAATGCGCCCAGTTTATGAACAGCAAGGGATCGAACTGATAAAAACTTCAACACGAGGGCAGGCCGTACTTCAATACCAGATCTTCTTTTAATTATTTTTATATCCTCTATTTGTAGTTGACTAAAAGGTCAAATTAAGATGGTCGTGTCATGCCGGACTTGTTCCGGCATCACCGCACAAGGCCGAGATGACGGCACGACTTTTTAGTCAGCCTCAAGGAGTTTTACCAGGCTTTTGCAAGTGGCTTGATTAAGTGGTTGGTGGAATGCTCTCGTTCACCCCTCTTACTCAAACCCAAATCTGATTGAAAAGCTGGTCTCTGGTGCATTTAACATAATGTATTATTAATGCTCTATCTATGCCTTTGCTATGCTCTGTCTACGCTTTATCTACCCAATACTGCGCAAGTGTCCTACTGAAATACCGGCTGCTTTTAATAATCCTTGGAGGTATTCTTTTGCTCTGACTCCGCTTGTATTAAAATGCGATTAGCTATCGCGAGGTTGCGGACGGTGTCAATGCGCTCGGCAAGCAACTCTGCCACACACCGACCGATCAATGATTCCCAATTTTTTTGACCACCCCAACGATTAAACAGCACAAAATAAAAACTAAAGAAAAGATCACCATAAAAAATTTCATAGAGGCAAACCAAAAGGCAATGGCCGTGTAGACTACAGTAATATCTCCAGAAAGCGTCTTGAGCATTGCTACATTTTCAATCGCATCAAACAAACCTGCCAGCGGTAGCGTCATTGAAATTATTCGACCCGTCTTCATCAGAAAATCATTGTCGGTAAAAACGGAAAGCACTGCGCACCCAATTCCTATTGTGGCAACATACAAAACAAGAAAAACAAAATCGAGGTAAATACTTTTCTTTGCATTGTCCAGCAAACCTCGTTCTTCCCAATCATTTCTAATCTTCAAGGCAACCTCGGGTGTCTTTGCTAATTCATATGATACAATTTCTTTAGAATTCAAGGGCTTGATAGACCAGCTCATGATGATCATCCATCCTAACGTAAAGACAGTAAAAATGAAAAAGACATATTTAAGAGGCACTGAAGCAGAAGCAGTCATGTTCATTAGTTAAAGTTAAAGCAAAATTTCCGCTACTTTTGATACTTAATCATTGGCAATGGATTTCAAAGAAATATTTTCCGTATCACTCATCCTATTTTCTGTTATTGATATTATCGGATCTGTGCCTTTTATCATTCTGATCAAAAAAAG
>JANOQK010000146.1:0-2013 GCA_031414855.1 Bacteroidia bacterium
TACAAGGCTCATACTCTTGTTGAGTGCCGACCAGTGACCGGGAGAATGCACCAAATCCGTATTCATTTGTCGCTTTTGAAGGCTCCAATTGCTTTAGAAGTGCCTGAAAATCTTTGGGATATGGAGCCTGTATCTTGACTATTTCTCCATTCAAATTCAAAAATTCAAGTGAAAAAGCGTGAAGTGCCATTCTCTTAATTAAAGGCTGTTCCTCGGTATTTTTTTCAAGTTTAAAACCTCTTTTCACTGAAGAAAGGAAGAAAATCTTCCCTCCGTAGGTCTCATCTCCAGCAATTGGAGCCTTCAAAAGCGACAAATGGATACGGATTTGGTGCATTCTCCCGGTCACTGGTCGGCACTCAACAAGAGTATGAGCCTTGTAGCTTTCTAATGATGTAAACCAGGTTTGGGCATCTTTTCCTTCGCGTGAAATTCTTACCGTTCCATCATTTTGCTTCAAAATGGGAGTATCCACGCATTGATTTTCGAAACGATGTAGACCATCTGAAACCGCATGATAAATCTTGCTTACCTGCCTGTTTTCAAACTGCATGCTCAGATGACGATAGGCTTCCGGATTTTTGGCGATTGCGAGTACACCAGATGTATCTTTATCTAAGCGATGGCAAACCTGAGCATCCTCGATTGTGCCCTTAGCCAAGGCCAACAGGTTTTCTGGAGTATTTCGATCTTCCAGCGTAGAAATGAAAGGGGGTTTGTTGATCAACACGTAATTCTCATCCTGAAAAAGGATCAGATCATCAAACTTATGCTTTGCCGACTTTGCCATTTAATAAAAAATAAGGCTTTCGCCAGATGGGGTGCAAGTTTACGGATAATAAATGGCTTGATTGAGGAATTCTATTCTCCTTCAGATTCTGGTTTGGACCGTTGCAATTTGAAGCTAAACATGGAGCCCTTTCCTGGGGTGCTATCCACTTCAGGTTTTGAGTTGTGTCCTTCCAAAATATGCTTTACAATGGCCAGACCTAAACCGGTTCCACCTTTCTCACGGCTCCTGCTTTTGTCAACTCGATAAAAGCGTTCGAAAATTCTTGATAAATGCTGAGGCGGAATACCTTCTCCTGTGTCGGTAATAAATGTTGTAATGTTCTTCTTACCTACATCAAAACTAACAACTACTTCGCCTCCTTCCGGAGTATAGTTGATTGCATTGGAAACCAAATTGGTCAACACCTGGTTGATACGTTGCCAATCGGCATACACCGCTACCTTATGATTACCACCTTCCAGCTTAAGTTTAATATTCTTTTTGGCAGCCTTCTCTTCAAATTGATCCATTACTTCCTGACTAAGTTTAAAGAGATCAATATGCTCAAATCGCATCTTGATATCGCCTGTTTCTATTTGCGATAGGGTGAGTAAGTCTTGCACTAGAATATCCAAGCCATCTAAACTCTTGGCTGCTTTCTTTAGAAATTTACCACGAACGTTTTTATCGTTTACAGCACCATCTAATAAGGTGTGTACAAAACCTTGCGCAGCGAAAATGGGTGTTTTTAATTCATGAGACACATCGGCTATAAACTCCTTGCGAAAGGCTTCCAGTTTTTTTAACTCATCAATTTCCTTTTGCTTCAGCGTGGCAAAAGAATAAATCTCTTCGTTGATTTTTTGCAAAGGGTTCAACGCGCCAGATTTTTCTCTGGTAATACCCGCCAATTCTTTCTTGCGGAGTTTACCAAGCATTTTATAAATCTTGTTGATCTCTCTAAAGATGAGAAACTCAAGAACCACAAAAATGAGCAGATAGGAGCCAGCAAAGCTAATAACGCCTGCCACGATAATCCCTTGCATATCAACTCCATCTACGAGGGAAAGAAAAGAAGCCGTGATAATGGCAATACTGGTGGCTAACAGCATAGCCAACGTTCTGGCGCTATACACCATTGCCAATTAATTTGAATGTAAGATTAAGCATTGCCCGAAGGTAATCGGTTGAAATGGCATTCGGTAATCAGTTGGGATTTTTTAGCAACGATCACCGGTCAC
>JANOQK010000147.1:0-6400 GCA_031414855.1 Bacteroidia bacterium
GTAAACAAGCCCGCTAAATACTTCATGCCGCTTTCATTAAACCCAGCTGAACACACAATTGCAGCGTTAAATAAGTAAAATACCGGTCATCCAATGGTTATAAACTTTGTCAACATCCTTTACGTTATCTTTACATTATTCATATTATCTTTACAAAGCATCCTTAACTGCCTCAATTATGCACATTGTCAGAAGCTGGCGAGAACAAAAGATTATGCTCAAACGCAGATTTCCTATTTTGAATGACGATGATTTTGTTGCAGAAGATGGCAGCAAGGAAAGCGTATTGAAAGTGCTTGAGACCAAGCTGAGAAAGACCAGGGCAGAACTGGAGTCATTATTGGCAGAGTTGCAGCTGTATTAATCTCCCCCATTCGCCCGGAAACTCTCCAGAAGTTCCGTACATGAACATTCCAACAGCTCAAGGCCTTCTCCACGAATTGGTTTTTACCACATCTCGAAGCAGTGGTCCGGGTGGGCAAAACGTGAATAAAGTAAATACAAAAGTCACGTTAAAATTTGCTGTTCTTCAATCAGAAATATTAAGTCCCGATCAGAAAGCACTGATCTTAAAAAAAATAGGTACACGTCTAACAAAAGAAGGAGCATTACTCATCACCGCACAGGATAAGCGATCGCAACTCCAGAACAAAGAAGAAGTTCTTCAAAAGTTGGATCAGTTGCTCACTAAAATTTTCACTCCTAAAAAGCAACGAAAGGCTACCAAACCAAGTAAGGCCGCCAAGCACGCACGTATAAAAGATAAAAAGCAACGCTCAGAAAAGAAACAGTGGAGACAGAAACTCTAAAACAAAAAAAGCCACCCTGTACTACCAGAGCGGCTCTATACCTAAACCAAATTTCGAGTTAGAAAGTGATTTTTTCGAATTTTCCACTTTCCGTTGACACTTCAAATGTAACTGAAGGCTCGGTTGCAGATTTCACTTTGCTCAAGTTGTAGATCAAACCAAAGCTGCCAGTTACTTGTACAGATTGCTCATGCAACAATGTATTGTTATTGTCAATAATTCTAACAAACACAGCTTCGGATCCATTGTTTGTAACATTCAACATGAACTTATTCTCAGCATTAGCTACTTCAGATACACTAATGAAGCTTTCAATTTTATTTGCTGTATAGTTTACCTTCTCAGTTTGGTTACCATTTTTACCAGATACGGTGATCGTATATTCACCCTGGCTCATGTCTGTGAAGTTATATGGACGCACAAAAGAAGAAACGTTTGTCAGTACTTCAGCAAATACAAGTTGATTGTTGGTATCATAGATTGATATCTTTACTGTGCCTGCTTCAGCAGTCTTGTAGTTAATGTTGAAAACATTAGCTGAAGCAGCTGTAACCGACATTGAAACAGGGGAAGCAGCAACAGCGGCAAACGACATCATTAGACACGCGATAACCAGGGCATTGAATTTTGATTTCATGTTAATTTGTTTTTTAGAGTTAGTTTATTTTTTTGTTGATGCAAAAGTCAGCTTTTGCCAGAGCCTGACTTTTGCATAACCTATTATCGTTTGATCCACGTAAGAAAATCTTGAGTTCTTACTATACCGTATTTTCTCTTTCAAAAACAGTGGATAGATGACGATCGTTGAAAGTTTACCTACCAATTAGGTATATATCGGCTGTTTTGTTCAGGAATTCCAAATAAAATTCTGTTTTAGCGTCCCTTTTATTTCATTAGCTAGGTCTTGCAAACGGTGGAAATAGTCCATCCAGCATAATGTTATGTATATTCTGCTCATACGATCATCTCAAAAAGAGAAAAATTTGACAGAAACGAAGATTTAAGGCTATTATCATACTTAGCAATTCACTTTCGAAAGACACTGATAGAAAATTGTGTGTTGATTTTTCGAATTCCGAAATCCATACAAATGTTTATATTGAAGATTCATCATGGCATTTCAAGGAATTATTAATCGACTTAAACGAAAGGCAAGCTTTCTATATAGACATGCACATCTTTGGGTTTGGAGAAGATACCCCCGCACACGACCTTATTTAATAAAAGCAAACGCTCTGCTTGAGCAGATTGCTCTTTACTTCAATACGCATCCGCGTGCACGTCTAGCGGCAAAGATTGCCGGCCCCCCATTCGCATTTTTGTTTCTACTCCTATTTATAGTGTGGATTGAGACGCCAGGCAGTCGCGAACTACGAAATATTCAAAACCAGGTAGCTTCAGAAATATATAGCGCGGACAGCGTGCTCTTAGGACGCTACTTTCTACAAGACAGAACTGAAGTAAAATATGAAGGCATTGCTCCTGCAATAATTGATGCCCTCATTGCCACGGAAGACGTCCGCTTTTTTCAACACGGTGGAGTGGACTATCGAAGTTTAGGAAGAGTGCTTGTGAAATCAATCATTCAGCGAGATGAGTCATCCGGAGGGGGTAGCACCCTCACACAGCAGCTTGCAAAAAACCTCTATCCAAGAAGGGGCTACTGGATATTCCCCATGTTGCTAAACAAATTGAGAGAAGTACGCATTGCTGTGAAGCTGGAAGATATATATACTAAAAAAGAGTTGTTAACCCTTTACTTAAATACAGTTCCATTTGCGGATAATGTTTTTGGAATTCAAGCTGCTGCAGATCGCTTTTATTCCAAGTCGGCAAAAGACCTTACGGTAGATCAAGCCGCTTTACTTGTAGGGATGTTGAAGGCAACTCATAGTTACAATCCTAGATTATTTCCGGATCGATCACTGAAGAGACGGAATGTTGTCTTATCGCAAATGGTAAAGTACAAAAAGCTTCAGCTGGCGATGGCCGATTCCCTTAAGGTGCTTCCTGTGGAATTAGTTTACAATAAAATATCTCATCACCAGGGATTGGCTCCCTACTTCCGTGAGTATCTGAAAGCGGAATTGTTGGAGTGGTGCACTAACAATGAAAAGGAAGATGGCTCTCCTTATAATTTGTACACCGATGGTCTTAAAATCTATACGACAATTGATTCTAAACTTCAGCTGTATGCCGAGAAAGCTGTTGTTCAGCAAATGACGGAGATTCAAAAAGTTTTTTTTGATCACTGGGGAAATCAAAAGCCATGGAAAGGAAAGGAAGAAGTGCTGGATCAAGCCATTCAACGTTCGCCCCGCTATCGCCAATTAAAAGAACAAGGTCTTGCAGAAGAAGACATCTTACAAGAGCTTCAAAAACCTGTCCCCATGACATTGTTCACCTGGCAAGGTGATCAGGATGCTATTGTGAGTCCAATTGACTCTATTGTTCATCACCTTCAATATCTCAATGCTGGGTTCTTGGCCGTGGAACCCCTTACGGGAAAAGTAAAAGCATGGGTTGGAGGTATCGACCATGATTTCTTTCAATTCGATCATGTGAAGACAACGACCAAGCGACAAGTGGGTTCTATTTTTAAACCTATCGTCTATGCGATGGCGATAGAAAGAGGAGCAAACCCATGTGATTTAATCTCAGCTGAAAAACAAACCTATGTTGACAAAGAAGGAGTCCTGTGGACACCCCGCAATTCACAAAATGATTACGAAGTAAAATATTCCCTGAAAGGGGCGCTGGCGTATTCTGTCAACACCGTTGCGGTGAAGCTCATTGACAAGGCAGGTGTGGCCAACACCGTTTCGCTTGCGCAAAAAATGGGAATTAATAGCGAGATGAGACCGGTGCCATCCATTGCGTTGGGGTCGGCTAATATTTCACTTCTTGAGATGACCGCTGTCTACTCATGCTTTGCCAATGATGGTGTTACAAGCACTCCTTATTTCATAAAGACAATTGAAGATCTTGATGGCAAAATGTATAACAACTTCAAATCAACAACTGCAGGAGTTCGTGTGATGAAAAAAGAAACTGCTCAGTTGATGACAAGTTTGTTGCGTACGGTAGTGCATGAAGGTACGGCCTCGCGATTGCGCTGGAGATATGGTGTTTATACTGATGTTGCCGGAAAAACTGGAACGACACAATCCAATGCAGATGGCTGGTTTATGGGTGTAACTCCCGGACTTGTAATTGGCACCTGGGTGGGAGCAGATGATCCTCGTATACGATTTCGAAGCACTGAATTAGGTCAGGGTTCAAATACAGCACTGCCCATTGCTGCCTATTTTTTGCAGCAGGTAAATAAAGATCCTGCCTACAAACAACTATCCAATGCAAAGTTTCCTGCACTCTCCGAAGATCTTCAGGAAAAATTGGATTGCGATCTATACGAACTTAGCGATAGCTTGACTTTAAAAATCGAGCAATTAATTGTAAAGCGCGACTCCACCCTGCGTGCCGATACACTAGCAGTGATGCCCGAAACATTTCTACAGGGGCTTTATCAAAGAAAGCAGAGGTTAAAGAAGGCAGCTCAACAGCTCGATTCATTAAGGCTCCTTGAGGTGGAAGTATTGGAAGGGAACAACGAGTAGCGATATTTTTTAATCCTATCCTACCCGTATATTTGCGCCCAAATTAAAAAGCAGAACATCACATGAGGCTTGCACAATTGGCGAGAAAGCTGGCAATACGGCCAACTGAAATTGTTGAATTCCTGGGGGAGCGCAACATTCAGATAGACAATGAATCCAATACACGATTGGAAGATGATCATGTTGCTTTGATTATGCAAAAGTTTGCGCCAGCTCGCGCAGCCGAAGTGGCGGCAGAACTCGTCCGCGAAAAAGAACGCGAAGTTGAAATCGTTACGCCAACTGAAACATCGATAATAAACGAGGTTGCAACGCCAGAAGAAACTAACATAATTGAACCCGTCTCATCCCAGAACGAACCGGAGTCTGAGAAGATCGAAGTGATTAAAGCTCCAAAGGTTGAACTTTCAGGACTGAAAGTATTAGGAAGGATTGACCTTCCTGAACCTAAAAAGAAGGAAACTCAACCACCAGTTGAAGAAGTGTCTGGTGATCAACCACAACAAAAAGAGGAAGCATCAGTTCAAACTACTGCTCGTCATCAAGAGAAGCGAAAGCTGGAAAACAGAAAACCCTATCCTAATAAAAAAGAATCAAATGATCGGCCTAAAATAAATCCAATAGTACTTCAACGTGAACGCGAAGCATTGGAAGCAGAAAAAAGAAGACGGGCTCAGGCAGAACAAGAAAAGGAAAAACGTACACAACACTATCTCAAAAAAGTGAAAGTTGTGGCGCCAACAAAATCAGCGAAACTCATTAGAGAAGAAATGGAAGAGATGACTCCATTGACTCCGGTTCCTAAAACCTGGTGGGGTAAATTTAAACGATGGCTCAACACCTAGTGTTTGCATGAAGAAAAAGGAATGCCCAAATTGTGCGATGGACGTTGACGCGAAAAGCAAAGTCTGTCCGATTTGTGGTCATGAGTTTACCGGGTATAGTCCGCTCATTAAGTGGATCGCCATCCTGCTCCTCTTAATTTTTTTGTTTTACTTTTTCTTTTAGGAACATCTTTCTTGACCTTTGTGCTTGCCTGCCTTTAGGCTGGTGAATTTCTTTGTGCCCTCCGAGGTAAAAAATAATGCCTAATTGAACGATCATGAGTGAAACGAAAAAAATAAAACGCGATCAAACTCTGGGTGAAGAAATTGCTAACAGCATCAGCCATGGAGTGGGTTTTTTGGGTGCCGTGGCTGTTACTCCTATTCTTATCATAGGTGCTATTCCATCAGGTGCTGCGGCCATTGTAGGTGCCAGTATTTTCGGAACAACGATGATGCTGCTATATCTTTCTTCCACACTCTATCATGCATTTCCTCAAAGCAGAACAAAACGAGTATTTAAAATTTTTGATCATGGCGCTATCTTTCTTCTGATTGCTGGTACTTACACGCCCTTTACACTTGGTATATTGCAAGGAACCTGGGGTTGGACTTTGTTTGGAATCGTTTGGGCGTTGGCCATTTTTGGTGTGGTGTTGAAATCAACAGCTGGCGCTGGCAGTGGAAAGTTATCGACCGCCTTGTACCTAGCAATGGGGTGGTTAGCGATTCTCGCAGTTAAACCACTTTGGCTTAATATGCCTGGGTGGGGTCTATTCTGGTTATTAGCAGGTGGACTGATGTACTCGGCTGGAGTTATATTTTTTGTTGCGGAGCGTCTAAAATACAGTCACTTCGTTTGGCATCTTTTTGTACTGGCAGGAACAGCCTGTCATGTAGTGGCCGTATACTGTTATGCATATTAATTGAAAATGAATCGGCTCCTTCTATTCATACTTTGCAGCTCATCTTTTTTCTGCTTTTCACAAGTTCAATTCCCCCATCCAAACGCACACGCTCACAATGATTATGAGCATACTCATCCATTAAAAGATGCCTTGCAAAATGGATTCATTTCAGTAGAAGCAGATGTACACCTTCAGGATGAAAAATTATTAGTCTCGCATAATCGTCCCGGTAAAAATTCCTC
>JANOQK010000148.1:0-4382 GCA_031414855.1 Bacteroidia bacterium
TAGCAACGCCAATTAAATAGGCCGCTGATAAGGCAACCGAAATGGAAATGTATTCTGCAAAGTAAATTGTTTTGCGACTTATCGGCTGGGCGAGAAGAAGCTCAATAAACTCATATGAATTATAAAAATGGATAGTGGTGAAAATGATACTGACCAAGGGTACCACTAAAAGAATAATATTCAATAGGCTTAAAGTTGCTTTACCAGGATCACTATCCAAGCTGAACATACTAAAGGTAACAATCAACAGAAAAAGCGTGTAAAGCATGACAAACCGATTCCGGAGAATATCGTAGATCACATATTTGGCAATCTTTATCATACTACTTCTCTCTTAGTTTTGAATATGTTGTTTCGTTCACAAGGTTCTTAGTTTGAAAAATTCCATTTACAGCAGTTGAATAGCTATGTGGCACTCTGTACTCTTTCCGTTTCATTAAGGTTTCTTTTCATAATAGTGGCAATGGCTTTGCCCAACTTTAACTCCCCTGTTTCCTCTTTCAATAAGTCGATGGTGTCATTAAACAATATTTTCCCATCCTCCAGGTACACCACGTTTGATGTCAATTCATCGAGGTCACTCATGATATGGGAGGTAATCAAAAAAGTTCTATCTCTATTTTTCTCAGAAAGTATTTTCTCCTTTAGAATTTCCACTGCAATAGGATCAAGACCTGCCGTTGGCTCATCCAGAATCATGATACGCGGATTAAATAAAAAAGCCAGTGAAGCACTTACCTTCTGCCTTGTTCCACCTGATAGCGTATGCATGCGCTTATCGGTCATACGGTCTAGCTTGAATTCTTTAATCAAATCCTCATCCAGATGAGATTGATCCTGACGCAAGTCGCGAATCATATCAAATATTTGCCCAATCTTCATCTGTTCGGGATAGCGTCCGATCTGTGGCATGTAGCCAATCTGGTTGCGATAACTCCAGTCATTGGCAATGGACTTCCCGTTGACCGTGATAATACCGGTATCGGGTATCACCATTCCTAAAACACATTTGATCAACGTGGTTTTGCCCGACCCATTTGGCCCAATCATGGCATACGACTTACCGTGATTGAATTCGACATTGATCGATTCCAAAACCTCCAACTTCCCAAACTTCTTTTCCAGGTTAGAAACTGTAATCATTCGAGTCGTTATTGGTTATTCGTTACCAGTTGTTCCTTTCTGAATATCATTTCTTAACGTTTACGATTAACGTTTCTCCTATTAACTCATCACTGAATTGATACTTTCTCATAGCAGGATGAATATCTTTTAAATTTTCTGGTGTGATGGAAGGTACTACCTTTTCTGTTCTGTCAAGCATATATACCAAAAAGCTTCGCCACAGCATGACAGCCGATGGCATTTTTTCAACCACCATGGAATACAAACTTACCGGGTGAAAGGGAATATCCCCTACTTTGTCTTTATCTAAATCATATCCCTCATACTTATCCCAATAGTTGGCATCTACGGTATTTAAGACGAGTGATCCATTGGTAGCCATATCGAACGTATTAGAAAGAAAATTATTTTTAGAATACACATTCTCATCACAATTGGCTTGCATTTTTACGGCCCATCCATTTCCAATAAAAACATTGCTAAAAAACTTGCATCGACTGGAACCTTCCATATAAACAGCCACGGTGTTTCTTGAAAAATGATTTTGTTGAATGTCCGCATCACCAATGTCTTTTAATAATAAACCGTAAGAAGAAGATCCCCAATTGTCTTCAAACCGGTTTGCTATCATCTTTACGCCTTTGGTATACATAACTGCTACGCCTGCTCCGTTATTCTGAAAGATATTGGACCGGTATTCGTCATTGTGCGAAAACATGAAGTGCAATCCATATCGCATGTTATGATGGCTAAAGTTTTTCTCTACCAATGAATGAGTTACAAATTCAAAGTAAATTCCATCGCGATGGCCGCTCACTGTGTTATTGCGAACAATAATCGAATCACTTTTCCACGCATGAATACCATTTCCCATTTGATGCTCAGCCTCTGCATCGGAATGCAGGACATTACCTTCAATCAAACAATGTTTTGAGTTTGACAAGTGAATTCCAAAAAAAGTGTCTTCAAATTGATTGTTTATAACTTTTAAACGTCTTGCATCAAGCGCATTGATAGCCGAGATGTCGCTGATACTCCCAATACCCGTATTGATCATTCGCAAGCCAACGATGGAAACATCATTCGCAGCGATTGTGAAAATCTCATACTTATGTTGTCCATCTAAAACCGGGAAACCTATTCCAATTAGCGTGATAGACTTTTGAATCGTAAGATTTTTCTCCTTATAAATTCCGGGCATGATACGAATAGTATCTCCGTTTGATGAAAGGTGAATAGCAGTTTTAATGGATTTTAAATTCCCTTTGCCGTCAACTATCCAGGTGTGTGCAAAAACAGAACAAGCTGAAATAAAAAAAATAGAAAGCAAGGCAATTCTACGAATCATTTGTACTGTGTCGTCACTTCTCCCCATGCCAGATAAATTCCTTTCCATTCTTTTTTAAAGTTATCCATACTAGATTTTGTTTCAAATGCTGCGACCTGCCCATTCATGGGGCTGCGTATCTCGACAGATTTCAGATAAAATCCAGTTGTGGCATCAAACAACTTACCTGGATTTGAATAATCAACGACTAGCTTGTGTTTAAAATCCTCGACAGGTTCGTGTCCCGAATTGTAAAAATTAAGGAAACAATTCATGTCATCGAACTTATAAATCTTACCTTTTTCGGTGACCAACTCGGCCCCAAACTTATTATCCATCAATGTCATTTTACAAAAGTGACAGACGTCAGTGCCGAAGACCAGCGGCTCTGGTTCTGTTGAACATGAAACAAAACTGAGAGGGGCTAAACAGGCAATAATTAAACCTACTATCCTCATATTACTTTTTTATTGTATTTCCATTCATAAAATACCAACCCAAAAAGAAGCCCTCCAACTCCAATAAAAACCCATCCACCAATGTCTGGTCCGGAAAACGCGGTAAAATTTAATAACACTTTTGTACCGATCAAGGGGGGTTGATACGACATCCCTTCAATCTTAATAGGTGCTTCAGGATTTAGGTTATGTCCGTAATCGTAACCCCACAAATAGAAATCAACTAAAGCTCCAATGCCTGCAGCCAATACCACTGACATGTAAGCAATGAGCATAAATCTTTTATTGATGATTGCTGCCAATAAACCAATACCAATGATAGTACCCACCAGATAAATCATGTAACCAAATTCAGGAAACATACTCACCTCTATTGTCTTCATTCCAATATAGTGATTCAAGGCACTAATCGTCTTCACATCTCCGCTAAGTGTATCGATCCATATTTTCATCTCAAGTCCTTCTGGATATTGAGGCGCCCACATCAGGATTTGCCACAACGGAACAAAGTAGGCAGCAATCAAAGCCAAGGCCGACACCGCGACTGCTATTCTGGTAATTGGTTTTAATGATTTCATTTTGGTTTTGTTACTGCATCCCTTTGTAGTTGGAAAAAAAGGCGCCCCAAAGCTGAGGCGCCTTACTCAAACTTGTAAACTATGAAACTTACTTACTTTGAGCCTGCCTCTTCTACAACACCTGTGGAGAATTTGATCGGTACATTACTTCCCGCTGGTGACACGCGAGCATAACCTGACATCTCTTGGTGCAGTGCTGAACAAAAATCGGTGCAATAAAAAGGAACCACACCAACTTCATCAGGTGTCCACCTCAACGTTTGGGTCTCGCCTGGCATAATTAGTATCTCTGCATTAGCAGCGCCTTTTACAGCAAAGCCATGTGGAACATCCCAATCCTGCTCCAGATTAGTTATGTGGAAGTACACCACATCGCCCAACTTAATTCCTTCAATATTGTCTGGCGTCAAGTGAGAGCGAATAGCGGTCATGTAAACATGAACTTCTTTACCCTTACGCTCTACTTTAGTTTCCTTTTCTCCTTTGGCAACATAGGCATGATGGTTATCCTCAATCTTAAATATTTTAACAGAGTTTGGCGTAATCAAACTCGCTGGAATCGCTTCAGCATAGTGAGGCTCACCTGTGGTTGGAAAGTCGAGCAACAATTGCATCTTATCACCGGAGATATCATATAGTTGAGCCGATTGTGTTAACTCAGGGCCTGTTGGCAAGAAACGATCTTTCGTAATTTTGTTGTACGCAATCACATATTTACCATGAGGCTTTGAAGTAGGACCACCGGGTACACTCAAGTGTCCGATGGAATAATAAGTCGGCACACGATCCAATATTTCTAATGTCTTTACGTTCCATTTTACGATTTCAGAAGAAACAAACATGGACGTATACGCATTTCCTTTTTCATCAAATTCGGTATGCAGTGGGCCAAGA
>JANOQK010000149.1:0-4741 GCA_031414855.1 Bacteroidia bacterium
GCCCCTGTTGCACTTATTTCATAATTATTAGAGGAAAAGGAAAGATTCCTTGGAACTCTGCCTGGATCACCAGCAATGGCATCAGAACCTTTTAATGAGAACCAGGTCATTTCTGCTCTAGCACTAATATGGGTGCCAAAAAAATACTGTAGACCAGCATTAACGTTTAATTTGGCATCCAAGTAATCCCCTGGGTTTGCCAATTCACCAAAATAGGTGGAAGTGCCGGTGCCACCTACTAACATCAAGGATCGCTCACGCCTTACAGCAAAGAAACTTTGGGCATAAGCAAGATCTGCGATGGCTAGAAGAATCAATAAAGTAAGGCCACATTTCCTCATGGGATAAAGTTAGCTATTTTAACTTATTTTTAAAAAATCCAATTAAGCCAGTACTTCCTTGATCTTCTGCGCTGCATCCTTTAAGATGATAGCAGAAAATACTTTAAGCCCTGATTCCTTTATGATTTTAGCGCCCTCTTCAGCGTTCGTTCCCTGCAATCTCACGATGATCGGAACGGGAATGTCTCCCACCTTTTTGTAGGCTTCTACAACCCCGCTGGCGACACGGTCGCATCGAACAATGCCCCCAAAAATATTGATAAGGATAGCCTTAACATTAGGATCCTTAAGGATAATCCTGAAACCAGCCTCAACAGTTGCCGCATTGGCGCCACCACCCACGTCAAGGAAGTTGGCAGGTTCTCCACCGGATAGCTTAATGATATCCATAGTGGCCATGGCCAAACCGGCACCATTAACCATACATCCAACGTTTCCATCAAGTTTTACATAGTTAAGTCCGGATTTGCCAGCCTCAACTTCCAAGGGGTCTTCTTCTGAAATATCACGTAACTCTTCCAGATCCTTATGACGGTATAAGGCGTTATCATCCAAATTTACTTTCCCGTCAACAGCAAGGATCTTATTATCCGATGTTTTAAGGACAGGATTAATCTCAAACATAGATGCATCAAGACCCATGTAGGCTGTATAAAGCGAGTGGATGAACTTCACCATCTCTTTAAAGGCATTACCAGACAGGCCAAGCGCAAAGGCAACTTTGCGAGCTTGAAAAGCTTGTAATCCAATAGCAGGATCAATCCATTCCTTAACAATTTTTTCAGGGTGTTTTTCTGCGACTTCTTCAATGTTCATTCCGCCTTCTGTGGAAGCCATGATTACAGGTTTGCTCTTGGAACGATCCAACAGGATGCTCATATAGTATTCCTTCGGCTCGCTTTCGCCCGGATAATAAACATCTTCGGCAATCAACACTTTGTTTACACGCTTTCCGGCTGCACCTGTTTGAATGGTAACCAAAGTGCCCCCCAGGATAGCCTTAGATTTTTCAAAGACTTCATCTATGCTTTTGGCCAACACCACTCCTTTGGAGCCAGTTTCTTTCACAGTTCCTTTTCCGCGACCGCCAGCATGTATCTGCGACTTGACAACAAACCATTTTGATCCGGTTTCGGCTTGTATTTCTTTAGCAGCGGCAACAGCCTTATCTGGCGTGTCGGCAACTATGCCTCGCTGAACAGCCACACCAAATTTTTTGAGGATATCTTTTGCCTGGTACTCATGAATGTTCATAAAGCATTAGTTTTGGAGGCAATCTAGTTTTTTTAAACCTTTTATTCAACTTATATAAATCAAAGCAATGTTAATAGCCGAAGGGGTTCAAAAATCGTATGGCGATCTGAAAGTTTTGAAAGGTGTGGATGTTCAGGTCAAGAAGGGGGAGGTCGTAGCTTTTGTTGGGTCTTCGGGAGCTGGTAAGAGTACATTACTTCATATTTTGGGCACGCTGGACACCCCTGATTCTGGGAGGGTATTTATTGATGGGAAGGATGTATTCAAAGAGCCTGGCAAGAAGTTGGCGGTGTTCCGGAACAAAAATATCGGTTTTGTTTTTCAGTTTCATAACCTCCTACCTGAGTTTACAGCCCTGGAAAACGTGATGATTCCGGGATTAATTGCTAAACGAAAAGATTCTGAAGTGAAGAGTAAAGCGTTGGAAATCTTGGATTTATTAGGTTTGGCTAAAAGGGTTGATCACAAACCATCAGAGCTTTCAGGAGGGGAACAGCAGCGGGTCGCTGTAGCAAGAGCGCTAATCAACTCACCCTCTTTGGTTTTTGCTGATGAACCGAGTGGCAACCTGGATTCGAAAAATGCATCTGAACTACATCAGCTTTTCTTTAAGCTACGAAATGACTTGGGTCACACATTTGTCATCATAACCCACAACACTGAGTTTGCCGCCATGGCTGATCGGAAAATTGAGATTAAAGATGGGATTGTTTTGCTTTGATTCTAATGTAAAAGCACTTCTGAATCAACCTCATCAACTTCCACATTACCCTTGTCGTTAATAGAGAGTAGCCGTATTTTTTTTATTTCACGGATAAGAAGGGGGTCATATTTGGCGGCCACTCGAATGTAATTCTGTGTAAAACCATGCATCATCCCATCCTCAATATCATTTTCGAAAAGTACAGTGCTTTCCTGCCCAATATTTTCTTCATAAAAAATTCTTCTCTTTTTGTCGGAAAGAATGTGTAGCATTTTGGACCGCTCATTTCGATCCTTCATTGGCACAGCTCCCGGCATTTCAGAAGCAAGAGTGTTATCCCGCTCTGAATAGGTGAATACGTGCAGGTAGGAAATATTTAATTCGTTGAGGAATTGGTACGTCTCCAAAAAATCCTCCTTAGTTTCGCCCGGGAACCCGACAATAACATCCACACCGATACAACAATTGGGCATCAATGACTTAATGTTATTTACTCGGTCAACATAAAGCTCTCTTTGATACCGCCTTTTCATGAGTTTCAATATCTTGTTAGAACCCGATTGCAAAGGAATATGGAAATGGGGAACAAACCGTTTTGATTGCGCAACAAATTCTATGATTTCATTGCTTAGTAAGTTAGGTTCGATGGAAGATATTCTGAAGCGGTTAATTCCCTCAACATTATCTAGCTCTTTTACCAGGTCAATAAACCTATCGTGTCTTACTCCATCACGAATACCAAAATCGCCTGTATTCACACCCGTTAAAACAATCTCTTTGACCTCCGTTTTGGCTATTTCATTTGCGGCCTTCACGATGTTTTCTATGGTATCACTCCGACTACTACCGCGCGCCAGTGGTATAGTGCAAAAAGAACAAGAGTAATCGCAGCCATCCTGCACTTTTAGGAAAGTGCGAGTGCGATCATGCATGGAATAGGAGGTGTTAAATGTTTGCGCCTCCTCAATTGAACTTGATAATACAACAGGCTGAGGTTGGCGTACAAAGCCATCCAACAGTTCTACAAGTCGGAATTTTTCGGAAGCTCCAAGTACAGCATCAACACCAGGTATTTCTGAAATCTCCTTCGGTTTTAATTGGGCATAGCAACCGATAATGGCCACGTAAGCATCGGGTGAAATGGCCCTGGCTTCACGCACTATTTTATGACATTTCTTGTCAGCATTCTCGGTAACAGAGCATGTGTTGATAATGAAGATATCTGGCTTGTCGGTAAATTCTACCTTGAGATAGCCCTTTTCTTCAAACTTTCTGGAAATGGTGGAAGTCTCAGAATAGTTGAGTTTGCAGCCCAGCGTGTAAAATGCGACTTTCTTCATCTTGAACTGCAAAGATAACCGTTAACCGTGAATAGTTAATCGTAAATGGAGTGAAACCTGATTCACATCTACGATTAACTAATAACATTTCTCTATTAACCGATTGTCAATCGTCTATGATAATTAACCTGGCCAAGATGGTATCCTAGATGAGCACACAAGTGGATTAGAAAATATTGTGTAGTCATTGGTTCGGCAAAGACTTTCTCAGGATATTCCTTATCTAAGGAGGTAGGATCAAGTTTGGATAGCGTGCCCTTAATCGCCTCCTTGGTTCTAATAATTTCCAATACGAGATCTTTTGCAGAGATGTCTTTTAAACTAAACTCTTTTGACCGGTCACGAACGTAACCAGTGTTTCCAAGAATAGCCCCAATATAATGTTGCAGATTTCCACACAAGTGCAAAGCAAGATTACCAGCAGAATTTTTGATTTCGCCCTTTACAGCCCAGATGGAGGCTTCGGTTGGATAAAGGCAAATCTCCTTTTCAAGAACATCTAAATCGCGAAGGATTACTTTTGAAATATCGTGTAGGAAGTTGTTCATTTTAGAATATCTTGTTCTAGTGCTTTGATTTTTATATCGAGTAGCGCGTCTACTGATTCATAATTCTGTTTCGAATCGAGCTTAGCGTTTACGCTAATGTAGAATTTAATTTTTGGCTCAGTTCCTGAAGGTCTTACTGAAATTTTGCTTCCATCAGCCGTATAAAATTGTAATACATCTGATTTAGGAAGTTGTATAGGTTTAGTAATGCCAGTTTTTAGATCCTTCTCAAGACTTGCTTTATAATCCAAGCTTCTGGTTACAACGTCTCCACCAATTGTTTTTGGTGGGTCTGTCCTAAATTTTGTCATCATGTCTTTAATCTGTTGCTCACCTGCAGCGCCTTTGCGCACGAGGTTGATAAGACTTTCCTTATAAAAGCCGTGATCGACATACATTTGTAACAACCAATCATAAAGACTTTGTTTTTCATCTTTCGCGACAGCTGCCATAGCGGCAAAGAAGGCGCAGGCTGAAACTGCATCTTTGTCTCTCACAAAATCACCGACCATGTAGCCGTAACTTTCTTCACCAGCTGCGATAAATTTTTCCTTG
>JANOQK010000150.1:0-2150 GCA_031414855.1 Bacteroidia bacterium
GATGCTGCCTATTGTGCTGCCCATGATCGGTGGTGTACTCACATCATCCACACATATTTTGCTTGTCACTCCGCTCATCTTCTTGATGACGAAAGAATATGAATTAAAGAAATTCGGAAAAATGGAAGTATATGAAACGAAACACTAACATTCGATACTGGAGAGTGGATACTGGATACTGGATTCAAGAATCAAAAATCAAAAATCAAGAATCAGGAATCTTAAGGCAAATATTGGTTTTCTGTGTAACCCTATTTTCTTTCGCAGCCAACGCCCAGGTGATCAGTCTTGACAGCGTACTTAGCACCATTGACCGGCAAAACCCAATGTTGCAGGAGTATGACAATAAAGTAAAGGCATTGAACGCCTACACAGAAGGCTCAAAAAGCTGGATGGCGCCCATGGTTGGAGCAGGAACTTTCATGACACCTTATCCTACTCAGTTCTTGATGGATGAGCGGGACAAAGGCTCAGTCATGGTTTCATTTGAACAGGATATCCCTAACCCAGCCAAACTCAATGCGAATAAGAAATACTTTGCATCCAAAGCATCGGTGGAAGAACAGGGCAGATCCTACCAGTTTAATATGTTGCGCGCTGAGGCAAAAACATTCTACTATCGGTGGCTGGTGTCAGAAGAGAAAGTTCGCGTATTGAATGAGAATGAGCGCATCATAGAATTAATGTTAAAGCTTGCAAAGTTGCGTTATCCCTACAATCAGGGAAGCCTGGGAAATGTGTACAAAGTGGAAGGAAGACTGAGTGAAGTTCAGAATATGATTCTCATGACGCAAGGTGACATAGACGAAAGCAGTTTCCGCCTAAAAACACTAATGAACTTATCGCATGACGCAATCATTATGGTGGACACGGCAACCCGCATACTGTATGAAGCCAATCAACTTGCATACGATACAGCTGCACTGAGTTCACAACGTAGTGATATTAAGCAGATAGATAAAACTATTAAGGTAATGCAATTGAACCAACAGCTTCAAAGCTATCAGGCTAAGCCGGACTTCCGGATCAGATTTGATCACATGCAACCTCTGGGAAATATGCCGACTCAATTCACAGCTATGGCAATGGTATCGATTCCAATAGCACCCTGGTCATCCCGAATGTACAAGTCGGAAGTGAAGGGTATGCAATATGACATTCAAGCGATGAAGAAAGGCCGCGAAGCCATACTGATCGAGAGTCGAGGGATGCTAGCAGGAATGGCTGCAAAATTAAATCGTATGCAACAGCAATTGGTCAACTATGAAACTAAAATCATTCCTGCCCTCAGAAAGAACTATCAGACAATGATGATTGGGTATGAAGAAAATCGTGAACAATTGCCCATTGTCATTGATGGATGGGAAGCTATGAATATGGCTCAAATGGAATACTTGAATAAGCTGGAAGAATATTACACTATGATCGTGAGTTATGAAAAACAAATTGAGAAATAGTCAACAGATCACAGTCAACTCTCGACTGTCGACTGTTGTCAGTAGTCTGTTAGTAATACTGTTGTTAATAGTAGTGGCTTGCTCAGGCAACAACGATAGTGCAAATCATGACACCTACACTTGCCCGATGCACCCCACGGTAATCTCCGATAAACCGGGTTCATGCCCTGTGTGCGGAATGGACTTAGTGCGCAAAGCACGTCAGGGAGAAGAAGTGGAAATTACGGAAGATCTGGCGATGGCATTAACCTCTCCTAATGAAACTGTAATGGCATCTATCAAAACGATAAAGGCAGAATATAAGCAGATGCCCGTTCGTATTGACGTACAAGGTATCGTTACATACGACACGCGCAATATTTATACAATCCCCGCACGAATTGATGGTCGCCTTGAAAAAGTGTTTTTGAAGTCCGCCTTTCAACAAATAAATAAAGGACAAAAGGTAGTAGAAATTTATAGTCCTGAATTGATCACAGCTCAACGAGAATTACTTTACCTATTGGAATCCGATCCAGAAAATAATGAATTGATTCAATCTGCGAAAACCAAGATTGTATTACTCGGAGCTTCAGAATCACAGTTAATCGAACTTATTCAGCGAAAGGATGTACTCAATACCTTTCCGGTTTACAGCCCTTTCACTGGCTATCTGATAATGGAGGGTGCGAAGCCACCTACAACAAATACACC
>JANOQK010000151.1:0-9891 GCA_031414855.1 Bacteroidia bacterium
CTTTTCGAGTGATGAGAATAGAATTTTCTCCATCAACTCGGCCCTTCTTATCTCTAATTCCTGTTTAAGAAGCTTAACGGTTTGCTCGGTATTGTACTTCAAAATCTCATTCACCTTCATGAATTGAGGCCTATCGGCCACAATCACGCAGGCATTGGGAGAAATAGAAACTTCACAATCTGTAAAAGCATAGAGTGCATCAATGGCAATCTCGGGAGAAAGCCCTGGCTGAAGTAAGATCTGAATCTCAACATCCTTAGCCGTATTATCCACCACCTGCTTCACTTTGATCTTTCCCTTCTCGCTAGCCTTCACAATGGATTCCATCAGCGAAGTAGTAGTTGTTCCAAAAGGAATCTCTTTTATCGCGAGTGTCTTCTTGTCAACAATTTCAATCTTGGCTCTCACTTTAATTTTTCCTCCACGAATTCCCTGATCGTATTCAGAGAAATCAGCAATACCCCCTGTTAAAAAGTCTGGATAGATCTTGGGGTTCTTTCCTTTCAAGGTATCAATAGAAGCTTTGATCAGTTCACAAAAATTATGTGGAAGTATTTTAGTAGAAAGACCAACCGCAATACCCTCTACGCCTTGCGCAAGCAACAAAGGAAATTTAACAGGAAGCGTAACGGGTTCTTTCTTTCTTCCATCATAAGAAAGCTGCCACTCTGTTGTCTGCGGGTTATACACTACATCTAATGCAAACTTGGAAAGCCGTGCTTCTATGTAACGTGGAGCAGCAGCACTATCGCCTGTTCTAACATCTCCCCAGTTTCCTTGGGTATCAAACAGTAATTCCTTCTGACCCAGGTTTACAATGGCTTCGCCAATTGCAGCATCACCATGCGGGTGAAATTGCATGGTATTTCCAATCACGTTCGCCACTTTGTTAAAGCGGCCATCATCCATCTCTTTAATAGAATGGGCAATTCTGCGCTGAACAGGTTTTAACCCATCTTCAATGCGCGGCACTGCTCTTTCCAGAATTACATACGATGCGTAATCGAGAAACCAGTTTTCATAAAGACCGTCAATTGAGATGGAATGAACAACATCACCATCCCCTACTTCTTCATTAAATGATTTCTTTTGTCCCGGTTTTGTAATTTTCTTGCTCATGTTATAAATCTTTCATTGTGATTCCGAAAGAACCACTTCTACATCTCTACTTCTTCAGGTTTTTCTTTTTCCTCTACCACATCAAGTTCAATCCGTAAATTATCAATAATGAACTCCTGCCGATCTGGTGTATTCTTGCCCATGTAAAACTCGAGTAACTTCGCTAAGTGACTTTCTTTTGTCAATAACACAGGTTGCAAACGAATATCATCTCCAATGAATGTCCCGAATTCATCAGGAGAGATTTCTCCAAGTCCCTTGAATCTTGTGATCTCTGGCTTGCTGCCCAACTTGCTCACCGCTGCTTGTTTCTCTTCTTCGCTATAGCAATAGATGGTTTCTTTCTTGTTGCGCACCCTGAACAACGGAGTCTCTAATACATATACATGGTTGGCCTTCACCAGATCAGGAAAGAACTGCAGAAAGAATGTCATTAACAATAAACGGATATGCATGCCGTCCACATCGGCATCCGTGGCAATAATCACTTTATTGTAACGTAAACCATCCAATCCATCTTCAATATTGAGTGCATGCTGAAGCAGGTTAAACTCTTCGTTCTCATACACCACCTTTTTTGTTAAGCCATAACAATTCAAGGGCTTACCTCTCAAACTGAAAACAGCCTGCGTTTCTACATCTCGAGATTTGGTAATCGATCCACTGGCTGAATCTCCCTCTGTAATAAAGACTACAGATTCCATTCCCTTCTCCCCTTTCTGATCATCAAAGTGAAAGCGGCAATCTCTCAATTTCTTGTTGTGGAGGTTTGCTTTCTTAGCGCGATCATTGGCTAATTTTTTGATGCCGGCAATTTCCTTGCGTTCACGTTCTGACTGTAAAATTCTCTTTTGCAAGGCATCTGCTGCCGATGGATTCTTGTGCAGATAAATTTCTAGTTCTTTTGAAACAAAATCGCCAACAAAATTCTTGACCGACTGGCCACCTTCTGGCGCCATATTGATAGAACCCAGCTTGGTCTTTGTTTGTGATTCAAAAACAGGCTCCTGCACACGCACTGCTATGGCACCAACTATGCTTGCCCGTATGTCCGCTGCATCAAAATCTTTTTTGAAGAAGTCACGTGTGCCTCTAACAATTCCTTCGCGGAAAGCGGCTAAGTGAGTTCCGCCTTGCGTTGTATTCTGACCATTGACAAACGAATAATATTCTTCACCGTATTGATTTCCATGGGTAAGAGCAAACTCAATATCATCACCTTTGCAATGGATAATCTGGTAACGCATTTCTTCTGCGTCAGCTTTTTGTTTTAGCAGATCAAGAAGACCATCTTTCGAATAAAATTTCCGGCCGTTGTAGTTGATCGTTAATCCAGCATTAAGGAATGCATAATTCCACATCAAATCATCCAGATACTCCGGGATGAAATGATAATTTTTGAACATGGTGTTGTCAGGTTCAAACTCAACAAGGGTTCCATTCTTCTCATCGCTTTTGCCGATTTTAGGATCGCTTGTTAGAATACCCTTCTTAAATTCGGCTAGTTTAGTTTGACCTTCGCGAAAAGCCTGTACTTTAAAATAGTTGGACAAGGCATTGACTGCCTTTGTACCCACACCATTTAAACCAACTGATTTTTGAAAAGCACCTGAATCGTATTTGGCACCGGTGTTGATCTTAGAAACAACATCCACCACTTTACCTAACGGAATGCCTCGGCCATAATCCCGAACACTGACATGTTGGTCGGTAATCTTCACATCGATCGCCTTTCCATATCCCATCATATGCTCATCGATACAGTTATCGATGGTCTCCTTTACGAGCACATAAATACCATCATCTTTGGCCGAGCCATCGCCCAACTTACCAATGTACATTCCGGGACGGAGCCGGATGTGCTCACGCCAGTCGAGTGACCTAATACTCGACTCATTATATTCGATTGAGTCTTTCGCCATACTATTTTGAAATGTCTGCCTAAGAAAACCTAGTCTAAAAAATTCGTCCGCAAAGAAATCAAAGTTCATCTGATTATCATGATGACTTTAATTTTTTAAGTTTAAAAAAATACGGTATCTAAAAGAAGTAATTTTTTGCGGCTACAGGAAATCTGCAACTACAAATCTCAATGAAGATAGCTCAGGTAACGTGTTGATTTTCAGTAATCAAAAATCAATTGATCAAACTGGCTGTTTATCCAAAAATTTCCGCGAAAGCGCATAAACCGGCCAGCTAACCGACCAAAGCACGATTACAGCAATGCTTCCATAGATTAAAACACCAATATTGCTGTAATCATAGCGGTCTCCGCTATTGAAAACTCCCAGGAAGTTAATAACGGTGACAAAAAAAAGATTTAGTGCAGCCACAAACCCATAGAACCATGCTTTAAAATCAGTTTGTTCCGCGGTGAAAAGTTTCGCAACAATAAAAACCAATACATTGATCAAACCAATGATACCCAGCACAGTATAGAATAAAGCTTCACGCGAAATCGTAAAAGGCTTATCTCCTTCCTGTATCATCACATTCTGAGGCAGGGAGGCATACACATAGAAGAAAATTACCCCGGTTGCCAATAGTGAAAAGAACCACACGAATTTGAAAATCTTAACAGCCATGTTCCTAAATTTGAAGTGCAAAAATAAACATTCAAGTTGAACCTCAACCCTATCTTTCTTCAATCCCTTCTTATTTCATAACTTTTGAAATTTCAACAGAGCGTCTAATCTACCGCTTTACAGGATTGAAGGTCGTGTAAGATTTGTGTAAATTTGTGGCTCGTTGATTTATGGAAACCTACGGAAAAATATTACTCATTGCGATGCCGGCTTTTCTGCTGCTGGTACTTTTTGAAAAGTGGTACGGCTGGCGAAAAGGGATGGATACCGTTCGCATCAACGACATGATTTCGAGCCTTAGTTCAGGTATGACCAATGCTACGAAAGATGTATTAGGCTTAAGTCTTGCCATTATTTCGTATGGCTGGTTTGTAGACAAGCTGGCAATTACTCATGTTGAATCTAGTTGGATGGCTTACGCAATTGCTTTTCTGGTACTTGATTTTTCGGGCTATTGGGTACACCGAATTGCACATGAGTATAATTTATTTTGGAACAATCATATCATCCACCACAGTAGCGAAGAGTTTAATCTGGCTTGTGCTTTACGTCAAAGCATCTCCACCTACTTTCGGATCTTTACTTTCTTTTTAATTCCCGCTGCATTATTGGGTGTTCCAGAATCGGTTATTGCTGTTGTGGCCCCTCTACATTTATTTGCACAGTTTTGGTATCATACACAACATATCGGCAAAATGGGTTTTCTCGAAAAGATTATTGTGACTCCCTCCCATCATAGAGTGCATCACGCGATCAATCCCATCTATCTGGACAAGAACTATTCGCAGATCTTTATTTTTTGGGATAAACTGTTTGGCACATTTCAGGAAGAGTTAGCTGACGTGCCACCGATATATGGAGTTACACGGCCGGTGCGTACGTGGAATCCCATTAAAATAAATTTTATGCATTTGTGGCTCTTGATCAAGGATGCTTGGCATGCAGAAAGGATAATTGACAAATTAAAAATCTGGTTTATGCCTTTGGGTTGGCGGCCAGCTGATGTCGCTGAAAAATTTCCGGTATATAAGATTACAGACGTTTATGATTTCCCAAAATACAATCCACAGATATCGCAAGGTTTGTTGGCCTGGACCTGGTTCCAAATGTTGACAGGTTTACTTTTTATTAGTTACTTTTTCTATAGCATTGCAGCCATTGGCAGCCCCAACATTTTTATCTACGGAGGATTTGTCATTTTAACTGTATACGCCTATACGGATTTGCTTGACCGAAATTTTTACGCCATCGTCTGGGAAGGTATTCGCTGCGCTTTCGGAATTTATATTATCTACTACTTAGGCGATTGGTTTGGCTTAAGCAAGTCTTTCGCCATGGCTAATCAATTGCTGATCGTTTACTTTGTCTTTTCAATGGGTGCTACCGTTTGGTTTGCATTAAAGCACAAGCAAGAAGATAAGCAAAGTAAAATGGCGATGGCTTAGCAACTTTGCCCTTTACTGATATTCATGGCTTTGATTCCCTAAAATTTCGCAACATGCAAAAGTTAGTATTCATTTGTTTGGTATTTTTTCTTTTGTTGGCTTGCGGAAAACCTCTGCCCACTCTTGACAACATCGATATTGAAAAATGGAAAGAGGATAAGGCCGGTTGCACCATGGTTCGCAAAGACCTCATTGATCAGCTTGATCATCAGCGCGAAAAAATAAAATCACTTTCAGAATCTGAAGTAGTAGAACTGTTAGGACGGCCTGACAAGAACGAGCTACTCAAACGCAACCAAAAATTCTTCTACTATTTTCTGGAGCCCGGACCAGCCTGTCCCGGTGGAAATCCTGTATTTAAGAAACTCATGATCCGGTTTAATGCCATTGGACTCGCCAAAGAGGTCTCGATCGAGTAACCTGTTGATTTCTAAGGTTTTTTGGTTAAATTCATCTCACCAAACCAAAAAACCTACTGCCTTATGCAATTTCATCCCAATGAATTATTCCTGCTTTATAACCCAAATTCGAATGCAGGAAAGCAAACTAAAGCATTGGCTTTAGACATTTGCAGTCACATCAACGAGATCGATGCTACACGAGAGAAACTTTCACCTACCTATTGGAAGGAAATCGTTGGGATGATCGGAATCGATCCGGATGCCATGCTTGACCACTCTCATGAAGATTATAAAAATAAAGTTGCTGGCAACACTTATACAATGAATGGCTGGTTAGATGTGCTCTCTCATTTTCCTCACCTTCTCAAAGCTCCTGTGGTCATCTATCATGGAAAAGCAGCGTTGTGTCAAACACCAACGGACATAATGAGATTGGGTGGCGCTGTTTCACAGGGTGATAAAGTTTTGCCGCACCTAAAGAAATATCATTAAGCTCAGCCAAGTCTAACTTCAGCAATCAATTTTCGGTTCAACAATATCCCGCTTTAGCTATTTTAGATTTTGCTGCCATAGTCTGCCGGTTATCTTTGTAGGTAAAATTTTTTGAACCATTCATGAAAAATATTGTGGTTATCGGGTCTGGCACTATGGGCAATGGTATTGCTCACGTATTTGCTCAAACAGGTTATAAGGTGATCATCGTTGACATCGCTGAAGATGCTCTAAAGAAGGCGATGGCTACAATCGAAAAAAACCTAAACCGTCAGGTAGAGAAAGGAAGTATAACCGAAGCAGTAAAAAAACAGGCCCTTTCCAATCTCAGCACGACCACCTTCATGACAGAAGGTGTAAAAGATGCTGAACTCGTGATTGAGGCAGCCACTGAAAATATAGATCTCAAATTAAAAATCTTTAAAGACCTGGATGAAAATACTAAGCCAGGAACAATTCTAGCAACCAACACCTCCTCCATCTCTATTACCAAGATTGCATCGCTAACTAAAAGTCCGGACAAAGTCATCGGCATGCACTTTATGAATCCGGTGCCGGTGATGAAACTAGTGGAAGTTATTCGAGGCTACAGCACGAGCAACGAGGTAACTCAGACTATTATGGAGCTATCCAGAAAGCTCGGCAAGATTCCAGTCGAAGTGAACGATTATCCAGGTTTTGTGGCCAATCGCATTCTTATGCCCATGATTAATGAGGCCATCTATTCGCTATATGAAGGAGTAGCCGGTGTTGAAGAGATCGATACTGTAATGAAACTGGGTATGGCACACCCGATGGGTCCACTTCAATTAGCCGATTTTATTGGATTGGATGTTTGCTTATCTATTCTCCACGTGCTTTACTCTGGCTTCGGCAATCCGAAGTATGCACCCTGCCCTTTGCTGGTTAATATGGTTCAAGCCGGACATAAAGGGGTCAAAAGCGGTAGTGGTTTCTACCAGTATATTGCTGGCAGCAAAGAATTTCACGTGGCCGAACGATTCAAGAAATAATGGCAAACGAACGTGACCAAAAATTCATTTCCTACTGGGATAGAAAAAGAACGATGGGCAGGTGGAGGTATTCTTTATTTAGCGGTGTGATGCAATGGGCCTGGCCAGTGTTTGTCCTGAGCGAGTTGTTTAGGTTTGCCACCAATGACAATGACTACGATGTTAGTGCCACGCGTTTATTCACAGGCTTTCTGATCTGGACTTTACTTGGCTTTTTAGCATGGGGATTGTGGATGTGGCGATCCAATGAAAAGAACTTCGAAAGGATAAAAAGAGAAAATCCGGAGCTATAGTAACTCCGGATTTTTTCTACTTCTATTTCTTCAACAAATCTCTGATCTCTGTAAGCAGCTGGATATCTGCTGGCACTGCTGGAGGAGTTGATGGCGCAATTTCTTCTTTCTTTTTAGCGGAATTCATTCCCTTTACAATTAAAAAAAGTACAAAGGCAACGATCAGGAAGTTGATAGTAGCCCCAATGAACTTTCCGTATTTCACAGCTCCCAGAACAGTGAGGTCCTCAAGTTTACTCAACTGCGCTGCGTCTAGAGCAGGTTTTAAGAGCAAAGGCGTGATAACATCATTAATGAGGGAGTTTACAATGGTTCCGAATGCAGCTCCGATAATCACACCGACTGCCAGGTCTACCACATTGCCGCGAAGGGCAAAGGCTTTGAATTCTTTCAACATACAAGTTAAGGTTAGGTTTGTGGAGTTAAAGTAACTCAATCATGCCTTAACCCACAAATCAACCAAAAGAACTAATGGCTACTTATTGGACTACCTTAATTGGATTTCGAAGCCCTCTGAAAGAAGTGAGTTCCAGACCGGTGTGGCCAATGAACATTTTGGCCTGTATTTTTACAGGTATCTTATTGCCATCATCCGAAATCCAGACGGTGATAGAATTCTCTCCATTAAACAGTTTATTATCGGGCATAATGGGTACCATAATTCTGCAAGGAATTTTTCCGATTTTGGTGGAGATTGTTTCCTTGCCCTTGTACATGATTTTCAATTTATAGGAAGTATCCTCAAAGAATCCAGAAATTGCCAATGTATCACCTACCTTAATCTTCTTAAAATCAAAAAAACGCATTTGGATAAATCCGCCTACTAAATCTGTTGCATTCTCAGGAATATCAAAATCATTAACGCTTTCGTAGAGGCCGGTTTCCTTATTTAGAACCTTCACCTTGGCCTTTCTTTCACTGTGATCAAAATTCACCATCTCATCTTTTCGGTAGTCGTTCTCCCTTATCTTTCTATACGAAATGTGGGTAACCATGGCAGCTGTATCAATATAAGCTCCCCAGTTATCCTTCACCTTGTAGATCCATGAAATGCCGGTGGTTTCCCCAAATGCATCAATTTTAAAGCAAGGCCTTGAATTGATATTGTAACTCTTTGAGTCAACCTTTGTGATCGCTTTGCCCACCGTAAGACCAAGAAAACTTACGCGGTAATCGAGCTGTTCACCCTTAGAAAAACTTTCATTTTTTACGACAGGATATGCCTTCTGCTTCTCTCCAGAAAAACTGCAAAGAGCCAGGCCGGTAATTAATCCAAAAATCAATTTCTTCATTGCCTCAAAAATAATTCTTTAGCAGATAACGGTCAAAGCATGTGCCAAGACCAATTTTAGGGAAGATTTTACCCCCATTGAATTAAAATAAGCTAGAATAGGATTCAACAGAACCTACGCTGATACGTTATTTTCGCGTAAAGCATCGTTCAGGGAAGTCTTTTTATCTGTGCTTTCTTTCCGCGTTCCAATGATCAAAGCACATGGAACATGGAAGTCCCCTGCCGGAAACTTCTTGGCATATGATCCAGGGATAACAACAGAACGTGGCGGAACGTATCCTTTGTATTCTATCGGGGTCGAGCCAGTCACATCTATCACTTTTGAACTTCCAGTCAATACTACATTTGCTCCAAGCACGGCTTCTTTTCCAATTCTCACTCCTTCTACCACTATGCACCTTGACCCAATAAAGGCGTTGTCTTCAATAATTACCGGGGCGGCTTGAACGGGTTCTAAAACCCCACCAATTCCAACGCCTCCACTAAGGTGCACATGCTTGCCAATCTGAGCGCAACTGCCCACCGTGGCCCAGGTATCCACCATTGTACCCTCATCCACGTATGCACCAATATTCACATAAGAAGGCATCAGGATAACGCCTTTACTCAGGTAGGAACCATGCCTAGCAATAGCATGTGGAACGACACGAACGCCCAGCGCTTTATAATTCCGCTTCAAGGCAATCTTATCGTGGAACTCAAATGGGCCAACTTCGATTGTCTCCATTTGCTGAATAGGAAAATAGAGGATTACTGCCTTCTTAATCCACTCATTTACGATCCACTTTTCACCATCGGGTTCGGCAACTCTCACTTGCCCTTTGTCCAACAATTCTACCACCTGACGGATGCCGGCTTTGACCTCCTCTTTTTTTAGAAGGTCTCGGTCTAACCAGGCGCTTTCAATCAATTCTTTCAGTTCCATTTTTAGTCTTACTTTTAAATCGGATCGCAATAATACTCAAAGATTCAAAATTCAAAGTTCAATTACAGAAAAGCTATTTCAATCTTGAACCTTGAATTTGGAATAGATTGCCACAGAATAACATGAAAAAAACCATCGTCATAGCCTCCATTTTAAAGCCTGTTGATGACACCCGAATGTTCGAAAAATTCGGCATCAGCCTTAGCGATTCCGGAAAGTATAATGTAGTCATTATTGGATACCCTTCTATTAATAAACCCGCTTATCCGAATATTGAATTTATACCCCTAAAACCGTTCAATAGACTTAGCATTGGACGTGCAC
>JANOQK010000152.1:0-4684 GCA_031414855.1 Bacteroidia bacterium
AGCGCATGCCATGGCTTGGATCTTTATTATTCTCACAACCATTAGTGTTGTATACGGTGCTTTTGGAGCCATCTGGCAAAAAGACTTGAAGTATATCAATGCCTATTCATCGGTAAGCCACTGCGGACTTGTGCTCTTTGCTTTGCTGATGATGAATCAGACGGCTACTACAGGCGCAGTGCTTCAAATGATTTCTCACGGATTAATGACCGCCCTTTTCCTTGCCTTGATTGGAATGATTTATGGTCGCACGCATACCCGAATGATCAATGAGATGGGAGGGTTGATGAAAGTGCTTCCGTTCCTGTCAGTCGTATATGTGATTGCCGGTTTGGCTTCACTTGGATTGCCAGGTTTGAGTGGTTTTGTGGCGGAGATGACCATTTTTGTTGGAGCCTTTCAGCATACGGATACTTTTCACCGCATAGCAACAATTGTAGCATGTTCATCGATTGTAATTACTGCGGTTTACATATTAAGAGTGGTTGGAGTATTGCTCCTTGGTCCAATTAAGAATGATCATTATCTGGAATTAAAAGATGCGGTGTGGTTTGAAAAGTTGGGTGGCATTACACTTCTTGTCTCCATTGCTGCTATTGGTATGGCTCCACTATGGCTTTCAGATCTGATCCGCCAGCCATTAGCCGCTATTCTTCACACATTAACGAACTGAAAGTATGACCTGGGATTCCTTATATATCATGCGTCATGAAGTGCTGCTTACCGTACTCATACTTATTCAATTGGTTGCTGATTTGTCAGAAAGAAAAGACAACAGCCGATTGATTCATTTTACAATCTTTTCATTTGCACTATTTATTGTTGTCGGATTTATTCCTTCTGAGTCAGCTACACTTTTTGGCAGCATGTATATTTCTGATCCGTTGCGATTGTTGTTAAAGAACATTCTTAGTATTTCCACGCTCATCGTTCTTTTGCAGTCTTCCACGTGGCTGCGCAAACCTGAGCATCAGGAGAAAGCTGGAGCTTTCTATTTGTCTATCTTCTCTACGTTAATGGGTATGTTCTTCATGATATCAGCGGGAGATTTTCTCATGCTCTATCTTGGATTAGAACTGGCCACTTTGCCTTTGACATTGTTGGCAGCCTTTGATAAATCATTAAGACGTTCTGCTGAAGCGGGGGTGAAACTTCTCATGTCATCTGCTGTTTCTTCCGCCATCTTATTATTTGGCTTATCCATGATGTATGGAATTTACGGTACGCTGCATTTTTCAGAAATAGCCACTCAAGTTAATGATAGCCATCTCGCCATCCTTGCCCTCATATTTTTTCTTTCAGGATTAGGCTTTAAACTCTCATTGGTTCCTTTTCACCTCTGGACAGCCGATGTATACGAAGGAGCACCGTTACCAGTAACAACCTATTTCTCAGTTGTTTCAAAAGGTGCTTCACTCTTTACATTGATGCTTGTATTATACAGAGTTTTCGGGCAGCAGCCAAAAATCTGGACGTTGGCTTTGTATTTCCTCGCTATCAGCACTATGGTAGTGGGTAATCTTTTTGCCCTGCGTCAAAAAAATATGAAACGATTCCTGGCGTTTTCATCCATTACGCAAGCCGGCTTTATGATGCTGGGTTTTATGAATAGCGGTCAGTTAGGTATGACCACCATTGTGTATTTTATGTTGATCTATGGCTTATCCAACCTTGCCGTGTTCGGTGTGATGTCTATTGTTATCAATGCTACCGGAAAGGAGAGCATGGATGATCTGAATGGATTTTATAGTACTAATCCGAGACTTAGCATGATCATGCTAGTATCACTATTCTCGTTAGCGGGCATTCCTCCGGTGGCTGGTTTCTTTGGCAAGTTCTTTTTGTTCACAGCTGCGGCTTCAAGCGGTATGTACATACTGGTGTTTATTGCCGTTATCAATGCAACCATTTCGTTATACTACTATCTGCTGGTGGTGAAGGCTATGTTCATCAATAATAACGAAGCACCGATAGCCACACTTACTTCTACTTTTTATGAAAAAGTGGCCATGACTCTTTGCCTTATAGGTGTGTTGGCTATTGGTTTTGCAAGTGGTGTGTATGAATATATTCAGTCTTTGATGTAGCCACTCTTCTAATATTGAACGGCTGTAAAAGACGGTTTGATCAGAGAATCAACTGACAAAAGTCATTGTAATACATGAAGTAGGTTGGTATCTTTTCTTACGTATTGAGTAAGAAAATTTAACCAAGTTAGCCATGGCCAAAATAGTAGAACACATCGAGGAAGCTACCATCCGATTTGCCGGAGATTCCGGTGATGGTATGCAATTAGTGGGTACCCAATTTTCTGAAACATCTGGCTTTGCTGGCAATGAAGTCAACACCTTTCCTGATTATCCGTCTGAAATACGAGCCCCTGAAGGAACCCTATATGGTGTGAGTGCTTTTCAAGTTCACTTTGGAACTCGTAACATTCATACGTCTGGTGATTTTATCGATGTATTGATGGCCATGAATGCCGCTTCTCTAAAAGTGAATTTAGCCAACCTCAGAAAGGGAGGAATCATAATAGCCAACACGGAAGGATTCGATGCTCGCAATTTAACTTTGGCGAAATATTCCAGCAACCCTCTTGAGGACGGAAGCTTGAAGGAATATGAATTCCATGCGATTGATATTTCTTCTGAAATCAAGTCTGCATTACACGACAGTGAGATTACTTCCAAACTCGTCAGCAAAACAAAAAATATTTTTGCATTGGGGATTGCCTACTGGTTATTCCATCGTCCAATGGAACCTACAGTAAATTGGATTAATAAAAAGTTTAAAGGAAAAGATGATGTGGTGCTTGCCAACATTCATGCCTTGCGGGCAGGTTGGAATTATGCAGAGAAGAACGCCTCTTTTCAGAAACAATATAGTATCGATCGCTCCCCACTTCCTCCAGGAAGATATCGCAACATTACAGGTAATGAAGCAGTGGCTTTAGGATTAGTGGTGGCTGCTCGAAAAGCAAACCTTCCGTTATTTTTAGGATCGTATCCCATAACTCCTGCAACTGATATTCTTCATGCGATATCAGGTTATAAAAAATATGGGGTAAAACATTTGCAAGCAGAAGATGAGATTGCCGGAATTTGCAGTGCTATCGGTGCTGCCTTTGGTGGAAGTCTTGCGGCCACAACAACCAGCGGTCCAGGTTTGTCTTTGAAAACAGAAGCTATGGGGCTTGCTGTGATTACTGAGCTTCCGTTGATCATTGTAGATGTTCAGCGTGCAGGGCCTTCAACAGGTATCCCCACAAAAACAGAGCAGAGCGATTTGCTGATGGGTATGTTCAGTCGTCATGGAGAAGCACCTATGCCGATACTTGCAGCTGCAGGATCTGCTGATTGTTTTGAAATTACCTTAGAAGCTGTGCGCATTGCTTTGAAGTACATGACGCCTGTGCTGATCTTGAGTGACGGTTATATTGGCCAGGCTTCTGAGCCGTGGAAAATTCCTTCTGTAGCAAGTCTGCCTGATATCCAGGCGTACTTCACCAATGATCCTTCCGGCTTTGCACCTTACAAACGCGATGAAAAAACACTACGCAGACAATGGGCCATTCCAGGATTTCAAGGAATGGAGCACCGCATTGGCGGACTTGAAAAGGAAGACGGATCTGGCAATGTAAGTTCTGATGCTGTCAACCATGAGAAGATGGTGAAGCTAAGACAAGAGAAGATAGAACGAATTGCCAATGATATACCCGAAGCGATCGTGGAAGGAGAGCAAGAGGGCGACTTGTTAATGATGAGTTGGGGAAGTACATATGGAGCTGCCAAAACAGCTTTCGAGAAATTGAAAGAAAAAGGAACACCAGTTTCGTTCGTGCACTTGCGTCACATGAATCCATTCCCAAGAAATCTGGGAGATATTTTAAATCGCTTTCAACGTGTGGTCATTCCGGAACTGAATATGGGACAATTGCAGATGTTGATACAAGCAAAATATTTGAAGCGAGTAATTGGAATACACAGAATGCAAGGAAAACCATTCAAGTCAAGCGAACTCGTAGAACAAATGGAAAGTTTATTAACCCAAAAAGAAATTCTCGTATGAAGACTTCAATAGATGAATTACTGGAAAAACCACATCAGGGAAGCACAGCCTACACGTCAAAAGATTTCAAACCGAATGTGGATGTACGCTGGTGTGCGGGTTGCGGAGCGATCTCTGTCTTGTCACCTTCTCAACGGCTTATGCCAGAGTTAGGAATTGCTAAGGAAAAAATTGTATACGTTTCAGGCATTGGATGTTCTGGTCGGTTTCCCTATTACATGGATACCTATGGTTTTCATTCCATACATGGACGTGCACTTGGAATTGCATCAGGCTTAAAAATTGCACGACCTGACTTAAGCGTTTGGGTAGTAACGGGTGATGGAGACAACATGAGTATTGGAGGAAATCATTTCATCCATGCATGCCGAAGAAATGTTGATTTTAACATTATGATGTTTAACAACGAAGTATACAGTCTTACCAAAGGACAATACTCGCCAACATCACACCGCGGCCAGATAACGAAGTCATCCCCCCTTGGTGCATTGGATGATCCATTCAATCCAGTGGCTTTAGCGTTAGGTGCGGGGGCAACTTTTGTAGCTCGTGGCCATGATAAAGACCGCGGCCAACTTCAGATGCTGCTCAAGAGAGCCTATGAACACAAAGGAAC
>JANOQK010000153.1:0-6065 GCA_031414855.1 Bacteroidia bacterium
ATTTGTAACACAGGTTCCCGCAGGCGACAATGGAAAAGGTGGCTACCTCCTTCGTGTCGCCTACAAAGACAAGGGCACACAACAACTTTCATCTCTGACATCAGAAAAGATCATTCCACTAAGAAATCCAATATTCAATCCAGAAAAGGCCGACATCCAAAAAAGCACGCTGCTGACCACCACTCCAAACCGTTCATTTAGTATGGTCGGTGATAATTCACACCTGGGTTACAAAAGCCTTGATCTTACCGGTATTAAACAAATCGACTTGTTTGTAACTGCTCAGCCACGTTCGGGTGCAATCGGTGGTATTGTTGAAGTACATCTTGACTCACCTGATGGAAAACTGATTGGCCAAACTCAAGAGGTGGTGCCAAAAGATCTTGACTTCCGGAAAATAATGGCTCTTATGAATGCCGCTAATGCAAATAAACCTGGCGCACCTCCGGTTGATCGCGCTGCAGCAAGGCGAATGATGTTGACTCAGGCAAAAGCAACGCTCGAGCCAGTAGAAGGAGTTCACGATTTATACTTCGTGTTTAAAAATCCAAAAGCAGGTGAAAACCAAATATTGATGCAAATGCAGGATTTCCAGTTTCAAAACGAAATCCCAAAATCAAAATAATTATTCACCTTAAACCAATCGCGATATGATTAATCGAAGAAAATTCCTTCAAAATTCCGGAGCATTGGCTTTAGGAAGTTTAGCACTTGCTCACGAATCGTCCGCGGCAACACTTATTAATTATGCACCCACACCTATCCCAGCCGGCATCCAGCTTTACACCGTAACTTCCAAAATAGAAGCTGACCTGGACGGAACTCTTAAAAAAATTGCCGAGATAGGATATAAAGAACTCGAATCAGCCTTCACTAGAAAAGGTGGCTACTATGGATTAAAGCCAAAAGAATTTGCTGCCAAAGCAAAGGAGTATGGAATGACCTGGAGAGCACATCATTGTGGTGGGGCTCCCTTCAGACGACCAGCGGGAGCAACGCCTCCTGTGGGTGCGGATGGAAAACCATTGGTCATGCCTTCCATGAAAAACTTAAGAGATAATTTTCAGGAGGTAGTAGACGAATGTGCAGAAGGTGGAGTTAATTATTTAGTTTGTTCAAGCACTCCCATCGATACAATGGATGACATTAAGCAATCCATTGACACATTAAGTAAAACCGGTGAAGCTTGTAAGAAGGCAGGTATTGGTTTTGCTTTTCACAACCATGTTAAAGAATTTGAAAAAGTGGAAGGTCAATTACCATACGAGATGTTTCTCACGCAAATAAGTGGCGACATCCTAAAGATGGAACTTGATTTGGCATGGGTAACAAAATCAGGTACAGATCCATTGGAGCTATTCAAAAAGAATCCTGGTCGCTTCCCGCTTTGGCATGTAAAAGACTTAAGTCGAATTACACAAAAGCCGGTAGAGGTAGGAGAAGGTTATGTTGACCTTAAGCGTGTATTTGCTGATGCTTCCACTGCAGGATTGAAATACTTCTTCGTAGAGCAAGATCAAGCTCCCGATCCTTTGGTGAATGTTGCCACCAGCTATGCCAACTTGCAAAAGCTTCAATAAATTATAAAGTATCATTCTAGTTTACAGGACTGGAAAAAGGTCGAACGAGGTAATTCTTGTTTGGCCTTTGTTTTTTAGGCGCTCCACTTAAGTAAATCGTAAGAGCATTCAGCATTCTGGCTTCGCGAAGCGGTATTTCTTTGAATCTCTTAAAAATAAACATTATCATTGCGTTCGTATTACACAATGAATTAAAAATTTCATGATTATATGAAAAAAATACTAAAAGGATTGCTTTACGTGCTCCTCCTATTTGTTGCTCTGGTTGCTGGAGGCTTTATCTACCTCTATATATCCTCCAGCATGGCTTCCAGGAAAAATTTGTCTGCACTTGGACCGGAAGCAGCTAGCCTACTAATCGAAAACAAAACCTATCGCGACCTTAATAAGAACGGAAAGCTCGATGTATACGAAGATCATCGTCAACCTCTAGAAACAAGAGTAAATGATCTGCTTAGCCAAATGAACATAGAAGAAAAAGCAGGTCTCATGTTCATTACCATGACTGCCATTGGCAACGATGGTGAACTCAGCGAAACTAAAACCATTACCAATCCATTTTCTCTTCCGTTTCTGACAAACTCTGAAATGGTAGTGAATAAAAAAATGAATCATTTTAACACCCTTCAATCGCCAGAGCCTAAAGCGTTGGTGACCTGGAACAACAATATTCAGAAACTGGCGGAGCGAACTCGCTTAGGCATTCCTGTTACTCATGCAACTGACCCTCGACATGGTGTGCCCAATGCACCAGGCGCAAGTATCTTTACTCCCTATTTTTCCAAGTGGTGTTCTTACCCAGGCTTTGCCGCCATAGGTGATACGGTATTGATGCGTGAGTTTGGTGACATAGCCAGACAAGAATATTTAGCCGTTGGTTATCGTCTTACCTTATCGCCCATGGCCGACCTTGCTACCGAGCCACGCTGGTGGAGAATTAACGGAACATTTGGTGAAGATGCTGAAATGTCCGCGAAACTTACCAAGGCTTACATCTTAGGCTTTCAAGGCGACAGCATCACCAATCAAAGCGTAGAGTGCATGGTAAAACATTTTACAGGTGGAGGGCCGCAGGAAGACGGAATTGATTCACACTTTCCTCCTGGCAGACAAGCCTATTCAGGAAATAATTTTGATTATCATTTGATTCCATTTGAGAAAGGTGCGTTCCCCGCCAACGTATCGCAAGTAATGCCTTACTATGGAATTCCTGTTGGCCAAACCAGTGAAGATGTAGGCTTTAGTTATAACAAAGATATCATCACCGGAATGTTGAGGGAGAAATATCACTTTGATGGCATCGTGTGCACAGACTGGGGACTGGTCACAGACCAGAATATTCTGTGGATGGAAGGTAAACCGGCCTCTGCCCATGGTGTTGAAAATTTGACTGCAATAGAGCGAGTAAAAAAAATTATTGATGCCGGCTGTGATATGTTCGGTGGAGAATCTATTCCTGAACTTGTAGTAGAGTTGGTAAAATCTGGACAAGTGAGTGAGGATAGAATTAACATTTCGGTGCGAAGAATTCTAAGGGAGAAATTTAAACTCGGCCTTTTCGATAATCCATATCTTACCGAAGAAGCAACTTCTATTTTTGGAAATGTGCAATTCAACGAGAAAGGTCGTGAATCACAGCGTAGGTCATTAGTGTTGTTGAAAAACGACAATAACATTCTTCCATTAGCAGCGACCACAAAGATTTATCTACAAGGGTTCATTGAAGAAGAATCTAAAAAGTATGCTGGTGCAACAACCGACCTCAAAAATGCTGATGTTATTATTCTAAAACTGAATGCACCTTATGACCCGGATGCTGCACGATATCTAGTAGAGAAAATCTTTCATCAGGGTAGCCTGGAATTTCCTCAGGAAGAAAAAGAAGAGTTATTGAAATTAATTCAATCCAAGCCTACCATTACCGTCATGAACCTGGAACGTCCTGCCGTGTTCCCGGAAATCAATGAGGCAAGTAAAGGAGTAATCGGAGACTTTAGTAGCCAGGATGATATCATTCTTGATTTAATCTTTGGTCAATTTAAACCTACTGGAAAACTTCCATTCGAGTTACCCTCGTCTATGGAAGCTGTGTTGAATCAAAGTGAAGATATGCCGCACGACTCTAAAGACCCACTCTATCCTTTCGGTTTTGGAATTACATATAATGAAAAAGTAGATCTTAATCGATAAACGACTGAGCATAGAATTAAAAAATGACAGAATAAGGTTCGAAAGGTCAGGCAATTATGTCTGACCTTTTCAATGCAGGGAGGTACAGGACAGTAGTCCTATTCAAGCGGCTTATATTTATCTGATTTGTTAGATTGATTACTTACTGATCTTTTAGATTTTTTTAAAAAAATAGATGCAAATACTACTTGGCACCATTTTTCACTTCATCGGGGGCTTCGCTTCAGGAAGCTTTTACATGCCATTTAAAAAAGTGAAAGGTTGGGCTTGGGAGAGTTATTGGATCATTGGTGGATTATTTTCTTGGCTAATTGTTCCGCCTATTGCAGCGTGGTTTACACTACCAGGATTTTCAGACATTATCAGAACTGCTTCGGCCTCATCCATTCAATACACAGTTCTCTTTGGCGTGCTCTGGGGAATTGGTGGTCTTACCTATGGATTAGGCGTTCGTTACCTCGGCATGTCGCTAGGAAATTCAGTTGTGCTTGGTTTTTGTTCTGCTTTCGGTGCGATTGTACCGTCCATTTACTATGCAATTGTACCATCTGAAGGAAAAACCAGCATCATTGATATGGTGACAAATTCCTGGGGGCAAGTAGTATTGCTTGGCGTAGCTCTTTGTTTGGTAGGAATTTATCTAAGCGGCCGGGCAGGTATGATGAAGGAGAAAGAATTACCAGACGCAGACAAGAAGAAAAGCGTGGCCGAGTTCAGCCTAACAAAAGGATTAATAGTTGCTATCACATCGGGCATTCTTAGCTCTTGCTTTAATTTCGGTATTGAAGCCGGTAAGCCAATGGCGGAAACAGCTGTCAGTTTGGGATTGAATCCGTTGTTCCAAAACAATGTGACCTATGTTGTCTTGCTGTGGGGTGGGCTCACCACTAATTTGATTTGGTGCATGATTCTGAATGCGCGTAACAACACCTATGGCGATTATACGAATAAGCAAAGTCCTCTTATTAAAAATTACCTGCTATCAGCTCTTGCAGGCAGTACCTGGTTTATGCAATTTTTCTTTTATGGAATGGGAGAAAGTAAGTTAGGAAATGGAGCAAGCTCCTGGATCCTACACATGGCGTTTATCATTCTGGTTGCCAATGGTTGGGGGATTGCATTGAATGAATGGAAAGGTGTAAGCAAAAAAACAAAGACTACTATCCTACTGGGAATTTCGACTATCATTCTTTCTGTATTGGTGGTGGGCTATGGAAACGCAATTAAGTAAAAAAAGCTACTTGCTGCGAGCTTCTAGCCAGATTATCCAGCTAGAAGCTTGTAGCTAGAGGCTAGAAGCAAAAAACATCTTATAAAAAACTTAGAAATTATGAGTACAGTCAGCACAAAAACATTTAAACATGTCAGCTATCTCTGGGATGAAAAGAAAGCCGCAGAATTAGCTGCAGACGAAGTGGCCTTATTAATCTATCGTTCAAATCTCTTAGGTGCTGATTTACGTCTAACAAACTATGGTGGTGGCAATACTTCATGCAAGGCCACAGCGAAAGATCCACTCACGGGAAAGGAAACTGAAGTAATGTGGATTAAAGGATCGGGAGGTGATCTGGGAACAATGAAGCGCAACGGATTAGCTGCTTTGTATGTCGATCGTTTAAGAAGTCTTACTAATGTGTACCGCGGAGTACAGTTTGAAGATGAAATGGTAGAACTTTTCAATCATTGCATTTATGATTTAGCTTCGAAAGCTCCATCAATTGATACACCTCTTCATGGATTTCTTCCCTTCAAACATATCGATCACCTGCATCCCGATGCTGCCATTGCCATCGCGGCTGCCAAAGATGGAAAGAAGATTACGAAAGAATTATTTAATGGAAAGATAGGCTGGGTAGAATGGGCAAGGCCAGGTTTTGAATTAGGCTTGACATTAAAAAAATGCTTAGATGAGAATCCAGGAATCATAGGCATCATGCTAGGCTCACACGGGTTATTCACGTGGGGCGATACCGCATATGAAAGTTATATCAACACATTAGAAGTAATTGAAAAATGTGCAGAATATCTCGAATCAAATTATGGTAAGAAAAGGCCAGTCTTTGGTGGACCAAAATTACAATCATTGGCCGAAAGTGATCGCAAACAAAAAGCTGCATCTCTTGCTCCTGTGCTTCGTGGATTTTGTTCCAGTCACACCCAAATGATTGGTCATTTCACAGATGATGCACGCGTTCTTGATTTCATTAATTCCAATGACCTCGATAGACTCGCCCCCATGGGAACCAGTTGCCCGGATCATTTTCTTCGAACTAAGATTAGTCCATTAGTATTGAA
>JANOQK010000154.1:0-1947 GCA_031414855.1 Bacteroidia bacterium
AGCCAGCCAATCAATTCTTTCTTCGTAGCTCCTTTCGCCTTCTTCAGCGCCTTTATCAGAAGAAAAGTTTTTTTATTAGCAAGGATATCTCCACCCACTTGCTTGCCAAATTTCTTTTTGTCAGCATAGACATCCAGCAAATCATCTTTGAGTTGAAAACCTATTCCTATGTTCTCACCAAATTCTTTTAACGCATTTCTTTCATCTTCTGGGGCATCGGCCAGTACAGCACCCAATTCCAAGCTAAAGCCAAGCAAGACTGCAGTCTTTAGTCGGATCATATTAATGTATTGATCTTCGGATACGTTGGATTTTGTTTCAAATTCCATATCCCATTGCTGCCCTTCACACACCTCTGCCGCGCATGTATTAAAAAGCGGCAACACAGACTTCAGTTTTTTCTCGTCTAGTGTTAAGAAAAGATCATACACTTTTACCAACATCACATCACCTGAAAGAATGGCTGTATTTACATTCCACTTTTCATGAACAGTGACTTTGCCTCTCCGAATAGGGGCATTGTCCATAATATCATCGTGCAAAAGAGAAAAGTTGTGGAACGCTTCTACCGCAATGGCATAAGACACCATTTTTTCCGGATCAGTTTTATACAAAGAATAAGATAGCATTGCTAGTATTGGCCGTAAACGCTTCCCTCCAAGCCCCATGATGTAGCGGATAGGCTCATAGAGTGACTTCGGCTCTGATCCGAACCTTTGTTTTTTTATTTCAGCTTCTATGAGGGTCAGATAATCTTTAATCATTGTCGGAATCAGGATTTACAGAATTTAAGAATGAACAGAATTCAACCACGGATTAAAAATTAGCTTGTATTGTAAGCTTAGCGATCCAAAATTTATGAGCAGCCCTTTCGGGAAATTGTAAGCGACAACATAATTTTTTGCTTGGGCAAGATGCACATCCTCCAGATTTATCAAGGCCTTTAATTCAACCACAACCTGATTTTCTACGATAAAATCTGCCCTTCTTGTACCAACCTCTATATCTTCATAGAAAATTGGTTGTTCGATTTCTCGTCCAAAATTTAACCCCGCTCTTTCCATTTCGATCTGAAGACATCTTTGATAAATTACTTCTTGAAAGCCATTGCCGAGGGTATTATGAATTTTCATTGCACACCCTATGATTTTATATGTTATGGGATCTTTATCCATTTGCTGATATTCTGGACATTCGTTAATTCAGAAAATTCTGATTCAGACATTTTCAAACACCAAATCAATCATTCTTCGATCTACATCGGTCTTCTTAACCCGTACTTTTATTTCATCGCCCAAACGATAAATTTTCTTTCTTCTGCGACCGATAATCCGATAGTTCTTTTCATCAAATTCATAGTAGTCATCTTTCATGTCAGCCAAACGGGCCATACCCTCGCATTTGGTTTCCACTATTTCTACAAAGACACCAAAGTCAGTTACACCGGTAATGATACCATCGTATACTTTGTCTTCGGCCATGCTCATGAACTCCACCTGCTTGTACTTGATGGAAGCGCGCTCGGCATCAGCTGCACGTTTTTCGCGCTCAGAGGAGTGAACACATTTATCTTCGTACTCTTTTTTATTGACGGACTTACCATTGTCTAGGTAATGCTGGAGCAGACGGTGCACCATCATATCAGGATATCTCCGGATAGGTGAGGTGAAGTGTGTGTAATGATCAAACGCTAATCCAAAATGTCCTTTCGCTTCGGTAGTGTATTTAGCTTTAGCCATTGCTCGTACAGCAAGTGATTGTAACACATTTTGCTCAGGCTTGCCTTCGATTTCATCCATCAATTTGTTCAATGATCTTGAAACAGCCGCATCCTCAATTTGCAACTTGTGACCAAACTGTTTGGCAAATTCAGAAAACGTCTGAAGCTTTTCGGGATTTGGTAAATCGTGGGTGCGATAAACGAACGTATCTTTTTCTTCGCCTTTC
>JANOQK010000155.1:0-5213 GCA_031414855.1 Bacteroidia bacterium
ATACTATTATCTCACAAAAAATAGTATCAGACAAAGGATCCGCAAACGAGAAAAATTTGATCACAAAGGAACCTATGGCCATGCGCTCATGATTGCGGGTAGTTTCGGAAAAATGGGAGCTTGTGTATTGTCGGCACGAGCGTGTTTAAGATCGGGAGTGGGATTGTTAACGGTCCATGTTCCAAGATCTGGGTATACCATTATTCAAACATCAGTTCCTGAAGCAATGGCCTCTGTTTATGAAGAAGATTTTTTTTCGGACGAATTGGAAGTAAGTGGTTACGTGGCCATTGGTGTTGGCCCAGGACTTGGCGAATCAAACGAGACAGCCAAAGCTCTTTTGAAATTAATGGAAAAAGGAAAACCATTAGTGATTGATGCAGATGCTTTGAATTTATTAGCAACAAATCGCGAATGGATAAAACAAATACCATTGGGCAGTATTCTCACACCCCATCCAAAGGAATTTGAGCGATTGGTAGGTACATGGAAAAATGATTTTGAGCGACTGGAGAAACAAAAACAATTGTCAGTTGACACAAAAGCGGTTGTCATTCTTAAAGGAGCACATTCATCCATCACTTCTCCGGATGAGAAAGTTTATTTTAATTCTACCGGAAATCCCGGTATGGCTACCGGTGGAAGTGGAGATGTACTCACCGGTATTTTAACTGGGTTGCTGGCACAGGGCTATTCTGCGACTGATGCCGCGATTGTAGGGGTTTATTTACATGGATTATCGGGAGATATGGCCGCACGCGAGAAAGGCCAGCATAGTCTTATTGCTTCTGACCTGATTGATTTTCTCCCAGCTGCCTTTAAATCTGTTGCTAATTAATCTTTATGCCAATTCTTTGGTAGCGCCTTTGCCACGTTCCATGAAAAATCTATTTTTGCAACATTCAAAAAAATTTAGCTATGAATAAACCGATTGCCATCCTTCTTCTGTTTGTACTCGGATTAGCAACGGGCTGTGCCCAAAAAAAGGATTATGTGGTTACAATCAAAACTCAATATGGGGAAATGGTTGCCATCTTATACGATGAAACACCCAAACACAAAGAGAATTTTATAAAACTGGCCAAAGAGCATTATTTCGATAGTCTACTTTTTCATCGTGTGATGGCCGGATTTATGATTCAGGCTGGTGATCCAAAGTCTAAAAAATCTAGGCCAGATGAACCATTGGGGATGGGTGGACCAGGATATACAATTCCATCAGAATTTAACCCAACGTTTTTCCATGATAAGGGCGCGTTATCAGCTGCGCGAGTGCCGGATGATCAAAACCCTGACAAGGCATCAAGTGGTAGTCAGTTTTATATTGTACAAGGCACTGTTATCCCTGAAGCCAATATCAATGATTTGAGGTATGACCAAATGAGACTAACCATGGGCTTACGCCAGATTATTTCTAAGCCTGAGAATAAGCCATTGTTGGACTCACTCAACTCACTTTATTATGCAGGTGATATGCAGGCTTACCAGCAGAAGATTTTCAGCCTTGTTCCCCGAGTAGAAAAAGAAACGGGTACCAAAGTGACCAAAGACATCTCTCCGGAAAAAATAAAAGCCTATACTACTGTGGGTGGTGCACCTCATTTGGATGGCGAGTACACCGTGTTTGGAAAAGTAATTAAGGGACTTGAGGTTGTGGATCAAATTGCTTCACAACCCGTAGATGCAGCCAACAGACCGGTTGTAGATATTAGAATTTTTGTCACAATAGAGGAGATGCCTAAAAAGAAAATCACGAAAGAGTATGGTTACATTTATCCAGATGCCAAGTGATAAAAATACTAGTTACGGGCGCTAACGGCTTACTTGGTCAGAAACTAACAACCCTTCTTGATCAAAAGTCAAATATTCAGACTATCGCGACTGCGCGAAAGCCAGTTGGTTATTCATTGCAGCACGCGCAGTTTCGAATATTGGATGTTACCGATCCTATTCAAGCAGAACAAGTTATTCTTGAAACAAAGCCGGATGTAGTGATCCATACCGCGGCAATGACGCAAGTTGATCAGTGCGAGACAGAACGAGAAGCCTGCTGGAATGCAAACGTAACAGGTGTTGAAAACCTGGTGAAGGCTTGCCAAAGCGTCAATGCATTTCTGGTGCACGTTTCTACAGATTTTATTTTTGATGGCACATATGGCCCGTTAGATGAGACCGCCATTCCAAAACCTGTTAACTATTACGGTGAAAGTAAGCTGGCAGGGGAGAAGGTGGTAATGAAAAGTAAATTGGATTGGGCAATTCTTCGCACAGTCTTGGTATATGGCATTACCGAAGACATGAGTCGCACGAACATTGTATTGTGGGTAAAGAAAAGTCTGGAAGAAGGTAAGAGTATTAATGTTGTCAACGATCAATGGCGCACGCCAACACTGGCAGAAGACCTGGCAATGGGTTGTTATCTTGCCGCGATAAAAAAGGCAACAGGTATCTTTCATATTTCCGGTGAAAAGATGATGACACCATATGACATTGCCATGGAAACCGCAGACTTTTTTAGATTGGATAAATCGCTTATCAAACAGACGGACTCTTCCAAATTTAAGCAGCCAGCAGCTCGCCCACTCAAGACCGGCTTTATTATAGAGAAGGCTAAGCGTGAACTTGGCTATCAGCCGCATTCATTTCGAGAAGGCCTTGATGTTATTCGAGAATCGCTAAAATAATGCTATTAACGGATAACAATTAACAATTTGTTACTTCATAAGGCAAGTACACGTATTAATCATCGATCTCTGAATACTAAATTCCTTCAAACAACTTTATTGTTTCAAGATACTTGGGCTGGATTACATTCCATTTCATTCGATCGCGGATTGCTTGCGTATACTCCTCTATATTTTTTCCTTCTCCATGAACGGTGAAAGTGATCTTTGGTGAATTCTTGAAATTTCCCATCCATCGGAATAATTCTTCTTTATCGGCATGACCTGATAGCGATGTGATGTACTCCACTTTACATTTTACAGGCACCTCTTCACCGAATAATTTAATAGTAGGAGAGTGATCCAAAAGTTTTTTGCCACGTGTACCCTCCGCTTGATAACCTGAAATAAGGAATGTATCATTCTTATTCTTTAAGCGATTATACAGATGATGAAGAATACGGCCACCAGTCATCATACCACTCGAAGAAATAATAATGGCGTTGCTTTTAATTTCATTCAGAGACTTAGAATGCGCACCCGATTTTACAAAGACAAGCATATTGGTTTCTAGCTCACGAGCAAATTCCTTCTTATCCATTGCTATTTTGTGATAGCCAGGGAATTTATAAAACAAATATGTTGCAGAAATTGCCATTGGGCTGTCTACATAGACCGGTACATCGGGAATCTTATCTTCTGCCATTAGTTTGCGCAAGTAATAGAGCAAGGCCTGAGTTCTGCCCACTGCGAAAGCAGGAATAACAAGTACTCCACCATTGTAAAATGTTTCATTCACTATGCGCGCTAGTGTTTCTTCAGGATCAATAAATGGGTTTTCTTTATTGCCATACGTGGATTCTATGAAAAGAATGTCTGCCTCCGAAATAGATGAAGGTTCATTTAGTATTTCCTGATGGTATCGACCTAGGTCACCTGAAAAAACAATTTTCTTTTGTTGAGTTTCACCTTTAATAAAAACTTCTGTAATGGCAGATCCAAGGAGGTGTCCGGCATCTCTGAATGTAATTTCTATCGAAGGATTAATTTTTGTTTTTTGATTGTACTCAAAAGGCTTTACTAGTGGAAATACACGCTTAGCATCTTCTTGCGTGTAAAGCGGTCTTGGTTCCGCATGCTTGGAATATCCTTTTCGTAAGGCGAAGTTGGCTTCTTCTTCTTGTAACTTGGCGGAGTCCATCAGCATGATTTCTAATAGCTCAGCAGTTGCACTGGTGCAATAGATAGGACCACTAAATCCCTCTTTTACAAGTTTTGGCAGGTATCCGCAGTGATCAATATGGGCATGGCTAATGACAACAGCATTTATCTCTGATGGATCCACGGGGAACTCATCCCAGTTTCTAAGACGCAGTTCTTTGAGACCTTGAAATAGTCCACAGTCAAACAGAAACCGGAAATTTCCAGCAGTGACCAAGTAGCGGGAACCGGTGACTGTTCCTGCAGCACCCAAAAATTTAACCTGTACGTCCATTTAGCCAAGATCAATATAATTACTTGGAAAAGGAAGTGACATAAATCATGTTGTTGGATGATCAAACTCTATCGGAAAAGACCGTATATCCTCCTATTTTTGATTTATAAACTCTTAATCATGAAAAAAATACTAGTGCCTTGTGATTTTTCAGATACAGCAGTGCAAGCCTTTAAGTTTGCCGTGGAAATTGCCAATCAAAGTAATGGTGAAGTGCTTTTATTGAATGTGATTGAACTCCCAGTGATGCATGACACAGTGCTTATGCCTACGCTTAACTTTGAAGAGTCGTTTATTAAGGACGTGAGAGCAAACGCGGATAAGAATTTTTCCAAGATGAAGGACAAATGGGCAAAAGAAGGACCTAAAGTAACTTCGTTTGTAGAGTATGGACCTACTGCTCATACGATCAGTGACTTCACAAAGGATAAGAAAATTGATTTGGTGGTGATGGGTACAAAGGGAGCATCAGGTGTGAAAGAATTTTTTGTGGGTTCTAATACAGAAAAAATTGTGCGTTGGTCGCAAGTCCCGGTCATCGCAGTAAAAAAATCAGTGAAAGCTTCCTCGATTAAGAATATTGTTTTTCCCAATACATTGGAAGACAGCAATGAACAAGATGAACTTATATTGAAGGTGAAGGCACTTCAGAATTTCTTTAAAGCAAAACTTCATATCGTTTACATTAACACACCCGCTAATTTTAAGCGTGATGCTGTTACACATGAAAAACTGAAGGCTTTTGTCAAGCGTTTCATGTTGAAGGATTACACCCTGACTGTTTACAATGCCACCGATCAGGAAATGGGCGTTGTTGACTACGTTCATGAAATTGGTGCAGATATGGTATGCATGGCTACACACGGCCGAAGAGGGCTTAATCACTTTTTGAGTGGCAGCGTGGCAGAGGATGTCGTTAATCACATTGAGTGTCCAATCTGGACATGCATAGAAAAGTAATAGTTATTGAGCAATCAAGATAAGATGACATCGCTTGCCCACTCAGAAGCAATGCCACAGTGCTATCATTGTGGCCAATTGTGTGAAGAAGAGGT
>JANOQK010000156.1:0-3885 GCA_031414855.1 Bacteroidia bacterium
GCGGAGAATGGGGGATCTGGCGGGCAAGGATATTTTCTGGATTTCGGATTTTCAAAAATCTACTTTTCAACAGCAAGATATGCAGGCGGATTCGGACAATCAATGGCATATGGTACCATTGGGTATTAATCAATCAGCCAATGTTTTTGTAGATACGGTGTATCTGGAAAATCCATTTTCAATTGGGGGTGAGAAAAATTCAATTAAGCTTCGATTAAAAAATACGGGACTTATCAAGAAGGAAGGATTAGTGACAAAATTATCAATCAATGGAATACAATCAGCAACCGCTGCTTTGGACATCGAACCGAATAGCGTGGCTGAAGCAAGTTTTGATTTGTCATCAGGCATGTCGGGTTTAAACGAGGCGGCTATTTCCTTCAGCGATTTTCCTGTAAGCTTCGATAACGAGTTCTACCTTGCGCTAAACTTCTCCAACAAAATAAAAGTGGTGGAGATAAAAAGTAAAACCACATCTAATTATGTACAGCGAGTGTATGGCAACAATAACTTGTTTAGCTTCAGAAGTTTTGATGAAGGCAATGTTGACTACAGTGTGTTAACACAAGCCGACCTTGTTGTAGTCAATGGACTGAATAAAATCGACCAAGGTCTTAGCTCCACTCTTGCCAGCAGGGAAGAGCAAGTTCAATTACTACTTATTTCAGGTGCAGAACCTGATGCCACTTCTTACAATACTATTTTAAGATTACCTTCCTTGAAACGGATGGAAAGTAAAGAACAGGTTGAATTGGATAAGCCCGATTTTCAAAATCCCTTTTTTGCAAATGTGTTTGAAGAGAAATCCATTACACTTGCCATGCCTAAGGCAACTAAATTGTTGGATTGGGGTGATGATCGCACTGCTATATTAAAGTTTAAGAATAGTCAACCTTTCCTTTCAAGAGATGGTAATGTTTTCATGATGGCCTGTCCGTTGGAAAAACAGTTTACCGACTTTTACAATCAGGCATTATTTGTACCGGTGATGTACCGTATTGCGGCAAGCGGCAAGCGCAATGAAAACAAAGCCTATTATCAAACTAGCGAAAGCCTGATCACATTGCGTGCTGATAGTTTGGTGGGGGAAGAGCCTGTTAAGCTAGTTGGGCAACAAGAAATTGTTCCGGCTCAACGGAAGATGAACGATCAACTCATTATGGAAATACCAAAGTTTGCAATCACACCGGGTTTCTACAATGCAATTTTTCAGCGAGATACATTGGATTTGCTGGCCTTCAACCTGGATAAGGCAGAGTCTGTTTTGGATCAGTATCAGGGAGAAGAGGTCAAAGAATTGCTGGGGGGCTCGGAAAATATTTCACTTTTTCAGGCTTCCTCAGTAGAGGCTTTTAGTAACGCCATAAAAGAGAGATATTTGGGCACGCCATTATGGAAGTATGCCATTGTTCTGGCGCTGCTCTTTCTGCTGGCGGAAGTTCTTTTGATCAGGTTTTTAAAGTAATTTTGAGGCATGTCTACCAAGGAAGCGCTTACTGAAGAGATCAAAAATTCTCTAGAGGTCACTTTAAAGGGAGATCGTATTCTTACTCACCTCGCATCTGAAAAAATATTGTCCCGTGATTGGGATTCACCAGAAGAAGACGAAGCATGGAAGAATTTGTAAAAGGTAATGTAGTTGTCATTCCTTTTCCATTTTCAGATTTGTCATCTATAAAGCTCAGACCCGCATTAATAATTGTTGAATTGCCGAATAGTGATGTCATTCTGTGTCAGATTACGAGCAAGCAAAAGGTGGATGGATTTTCAATTTCCTTAGAGAAAAAAGACTTTATTTCAGGAGGCCTTGATCAGTTAAGTTATATCAGACCGAACAGGATATTTACGGCTGAGAAATCCATTATTAAGAATAGGGCAGGATCAATTCCTGTCGAAAAACAAAAAGAGGTTAGGAATAAGATTGTTTCTTTACTTGATCAATCACTATGAAAATACTCATCCAGTCTGCCACTATCATTGATAAGGGGAACCCCTTTCATAAAAAGAAAAAGAATATTGTCATCAACAACGGTCGCATCACAGAGATTGGCGACAAGAATTATTCTGCTGATAAAGTGATTGATGCGGAAGGAATGTTTCTTTCGATCGGCTGGTTTGACATGGGAGCCTATGTGGGCGATCCAGGTCTTGAGCATAAAGAGGATCTTGCTTCGCTTGCCAAAGCTGCGGCAGCTGGTGGATTTACAGATGTCGCTGTGCTTCCAAATACCTATCCAACGGTACAAACGAAGAATGAAGTAAGTTATATCACCAGAGGCAACGACAATCGCCTGGTACAAATTCATGCCTTGGCTTCTGTCACCAGAAATAACAAAGGCGAGGAATTAACAGAGATGATTGATCTTCATGAAGCAGGAGCGGTTGGATTCACGGATGGGCTCAATTCAGTTTGGCATACAGATATTTTTCTAAAATCCCTGCAGTATCTTCAAAAATTTGACGGCCTGTTGATTGATCATCCAGAGGACAATTGGCTGATCATGTTTGGTCAGATGCACGAAGGGATCAACAGCACCATGCTGGGCTTGAAAGGAATGCCAAGAATTGCCGAAGAAGTAGCCGTTAGCAAAAATCTTGAACTCTTGAATTACGCGGGTGGACGTTTACACTTTGCGAAAGTATCTACGGCTAAGACTGTCGATCAAATTAGAGCTGCTAAGAAAAAAGGGCTGAATGTAAGTTGTGATATTACTGGATACCAGGCGCTGCTGGATGATAGTCTGCTTATGGACTTCGACACTAACTATAAAGTAAATCCACCGTTGCGAGAGAAGGCAGATAATGAAGCCTTGATCAAAGCCTTGAAAGATGGCACCATCGATGTGTTGGTTACCGGACACGTTCCTCAAGATGATGAGAGCAAGTTTCTGGAATTTGATCTGGCGGATTTTGGCATGATCAACCTTCAGACATTTGCGTCTCAACTTTCAACACTATCAAAATCAATAGAGATAGAAGACCTGCTTGAAAAAATTACTTCGGCTCCCCGAAAGTTATTGAAAGTTGAAATCCCGAAAATTGAAGTGGATGAAAAAGCTTGCCTGACCCTCTTCGATCCAAATGCGGAATGGACATTTGACAAAGACACCAACTATTCAAAGTCAAAGAATTCTCCCTGGTTGGGTAAGACGATGAAAGGAAGAACAGTAGCTGTCTTTAATAATGGCAAAAGCAAAATTGAAGATTAAGTGTGCCTTGATTTAACTCTCATTTTGTAATGTTGAAAAATCCTCTTTTTCGAATTGTAATCCGCTACGGCCTGATAACCGGAGTTATTGGTTTTGTTCTACTTGTAACCTTGTATTATTTGGGTAGGCATCCTTTTGTGATACCCGTTTTCTTTGACTTCAGGATTATACTCTTTGCATTGGTATTGGTTTTTAGCCTACGCGATTTCAGGGAATTTCACAACGAAGGGCTTTTGTCTTTCGCGCAGGGAATGATGGGCAGTTTTATTTTGACAATCGTTTATGCGTTGGTCTCTTCTGTTCTGCTTTTTTTATTTGTTTCCTGGAACCAGGAATTTCTATCTTCTTTTATTGAATTGACGTTGGAACAAGCAAAATCTTATCCGCTGGAGGATATTGAAAGAATGGGAAGAGCAACCTTTGAAGAGGGTTTAAAGGCCATACGCGATGCGGATGCTGCTTATTTGGCTAAGCGGTATTTCTTTCAGAGCTTTATCATTAGCTTTTTTATAAGCATAATAATATCTGTAATTTTAAGACGACAACCACAAACCCTTTAATAATATGGAAGATCAAAATGCAGAATCCCCCAAAGCAACAACCATGTCAGTCGGTATTCGATACGGACTGATACAGGGAGTTGTTTCAATTGCTTATTTCGTTGGCATGGATGTAG
>JANOQK010000157.1:0-5041 GCA_031414855.1 Bacteroidia bacterium
CAGTGGTGATGACCTTACGGGAGGCTACATTATTAAAATTGATAAAGATACTGGCACAGGCGGAGAAGGCTGGACTTCCACCTTCACACCACCTGGACGCGGTGGTGCTCAAACCATTTTTTATCAGTACGACTATCCTAAAGCTACTAACATTGTTACCCAACAAAAGGAATACATTAAACAGTTTATGTCTGCTTTCGAGAATGCGTTGGCGAGCAATAATTTTAAAGATCCCAATCTCGGCTATTCCAAATACATAGACGTAGATTCCTTTATCGATTATTTTATTGCCAATGAACTTAGTAAGAATGTGGATGCCTACAGACTTAGCACTTTTATGCACAAGAAAAAGGATTCTGATGGTGGAAAACTATTCATGGGGCCTATCTGGGATTTTAATTTAGGTTTTGGAAATGCGGACTATTGTACGAAAGGTAATCCTGAAGGTTTAGTGATTCGATTCAACTCTATTTGCAATAAAGACTTTTGGTTAATTCCTTTTTGGTGGGATCGCTTATTAGAAGACCCGGCTTTTAGACAAAGGCTTTCCACAAGATGGATGGAATTGCGCACCGATAAATTAAAGACTTCTAAAATTCATTCTTACATTGATTCAGTGACTGCTGTCCTTAATGTGGAATCTCAACAACGGAATTTTCAGCAGTGGCCAGTATTAGGTAAGTATGTGTGGCCGAATTATTATGTAGGTCAAACCTACCAGCAAGAAGTAGATTGGCTCAAAACTTGGGTTGAACAGCGAATGAACTGGCTTGACTTGAATCTGCCAAATATGATCACTGGAGTGGAGATTAATCTAAAATCTGATTTTTCGGTTAACGCGTTTCCCAATCCATTTCTACGCGATTTTGAAATTGAGTATACCATGGAAAATCCTGGAACAGTTTCTATTGAGCTGGTGGATGTGACGGGAAGAAAAATACAAGAAACGCAAACTATTCATGGTGCTCCCGGAACATATTCTATAAAAATTGGATCAACCGAGTTCAGCCCAGGTCTGTATTTCTACAAAGCCAGGTTGAATAACGTGGCAGTCTTATCCGGTAAACTAGTCAAACAGTAAATTTCTTCAGTACACTATCATTAAATTTATCAACTATGAAAAAACAGTTTGTATGTATTGCTTTGTTTTTGATAACACATTTGCTTTTTGCACAAACCGGAAAAGTATTTGACAATCTTTCCTTGCCCAGCAAGTTATTGAAGGGTGATCGTAAGTATGCCATCTATTTGCCTCCTGATTATCAAACATCCGAACGCAGTTATCCAGTGCTCTATCTGTTGCACGGAGGCGGGGATGATCAAACGGGCTGGGTTCAGTTTGGTGAAGTGCAAAACATAACTGACAAAGCCATTGCAGAGGGAAAAGCAACCCCAATGATTATCGTTATGCCTGATGCCAATACTGGTCAACGTGGTTATTTTAACGATCCGAAAAATGAATGGAGGTATGAGGATTTCTTTTTTGAAGAATTCATTCCATTCATCGAAAGTAAATATCGCATCAAAAAGGAAAAGAAATTTCGTGCCGTAGCAGGTCTGTCAATGGGAGGTGGAGGTTCATTCGTTTACGCCCTTCATCATCCAGAACTGTTTTCATCCGTTTGTCCGTTAAGTGCGTCCACAGGTCCACTTACTTTGGAAGCAACAAAAGCATGGCTCGAACAACGAAAGCAAACCGGAACGGATGCTGAAATTCAGGCATACTTCAAAAAATATAGTGTTCTCGAGTTGATCAATGCTATTCCAGACGATCAAAAGAAAGCCTTGCGCTGGTACATTGATATTGGTGATGATGACTTTTTGTTTGAAGGAAATTCGTTGGCGCACATAGCAATGAGAAAAAAAGAGATACCGCATGAGTTTAGAATTTATGATGGAGGCCACACTTGGACTTACTGGCGCAAGGCTTTGCCTACTGTCTTGAGTTTTGTCTCTGATGCGTTTCATCAATTCTGAGGAATATGAAAACCGTCATTATTGCGCTGGCTATTTTTTGTTTTCAAACAAGCATTGCACAGGAGCATGTTGGGGTTTTTGAAAATCATAAAGATATAGGTAACCCAAAGCTAAAGGGATCGGCCGAATATCATTCAGTTGATCAAAGCTATACCATCAAGGGTGCTGGTTATAACATTTGGTTCGAGCGTGATGAGTTTCAGTTTCTTTACAACAAGGTCAAAGGTGATTTTACCCTATCAGCAAACTTTGAATTTATTGGAAAGGGATCTGACCCTCATAGAAAAATAGGATGGATGGTACGCGAATCGCTCGACAAGGGTGCTGTGCATGTCAGTGCAGTTGCCCATGGTGACGGACTTACCGTTATGCAGTGGCGTGTGTCAAAGGACGCTAATATGCGTGATCCGGAGGATGAAATATTTTTTCCAGGAAAAAATATTCAAATTATACAAATGGAAAGATCAGGAAAGAAATTTACTATGCGAGTGTGTAATGCAGGTGAACCCTTGCAAATGGTGGGATCTCATGAAATGGATTCGATGAGCGATGAGGTGCTTGCAGGATTATTTATTTGTTCGCATAAAGAAGATGTTGTGGAACAAGCCAGGATTTGGAATGTGAAGATTACTAAACCATAGAATAATTGTTTGATAAGTGTACGTATGAGAAAAATCTTCTTTTTAGTGTTGCTGTCTTCACCCCTGATGGCGCAGAAATTCACCAGCGCAGAAATCGCACGTTGGCAAAAGCAAGCAAAACAAATCACCATCATTCGCGATACGTGGGGCATTCCACACGTGTATGGTAAAACGGATGCCGATGCTGTATTTGGATTGCTGTATGCTCAGTGCGAGGATGACTTTGAACGAGTGGAGATGAATTACATCAATGCCGAAGGAAGATTAGCTGAAGTAGAGGGTGAATCAAAAATCTATAATGATTTGCGCACACGTCTTTTTCAAGATACACTGAAGGCCATCGCTATTTATAAGGATGTTCCACCTGACATGAAGAAGTTAATGATCGCCTTTGCGGATGGTATCAATTATTTTATTAATACGCACCCTGCTAATAAGCCCAAACTTCTGCAACGATTTCAACCCTGGATGCCTTTATTATTTAGCGAAGGTAGCATTGGTGGAGATATCGAAGCGGTTTCATTAACCAGGTTAAAGGATTTTTATGGGGATGGTAAGGATGCCACAAATCTGGACGACATGCAAATGGATGGTGGTGAAGGCATTGAACGAGAGCCGCGCGGTTCGAATGGATTTGCGATTGCACCAACCAAGAGTGCAACAGGAAATGCCATGTTGTTAATTAATCCACATACCTCTTTTTACTTTCGCCCGGAAGTGCATGCCGTAAGTGAAGAAGGTTTGAATGCCTACGGAGCTGTTACCTGGGGTCAATTCTTTATTTATCAGGGATTCAATTCTCATTGCGGATGGATGCACACCTCTGGCGCAACGGACGCAGTTGACATGTATAAGGAGACTATTGTAAAAAGAAATGATTCTTTATTCTATAAATACGGGAATACGTTAAAATCATTGCCTCCTGAAAAAATTACCCTTACCTATAAGAGTGGTAATAAAATGGCTTACAAGAAATTTACAGTATACCACACACATCATGGACCTGTCATCGCCAAACAAGGAGAGGAATGGATAAGTGTCAAGATGATGCAAGAACCTCTTCGTGCGCTAACTCAATCCTATAAAAGAACAAAGTCATCTGGTTTTGAAGAGTTTAAAGCAATCATGGAATTGAAAACCAATACGTCTAACAATACAGTGTTCGCTGACGACAAGGGGAATATCGCTTACTGGCATGGTAACTTCGTTCCAAAGAGAAACACTTCTTTCGATTGGAACGGAACATTAGATGGGGCCAATCCTGAAACGGAATGGAAGGGCCTTCATTCCGTAGAGGAAGTGATTCACATGTACAATCCAGCTAATGGATGGGTTCAAAATTGTAACTCCACTCCGTTCACGGCAGCTGGAAGCAATAGTCCGGATAAAAATAAATATCCTGCTTACATGGCCCCCGATCAGGAAAACCCGCGAGGAATAAATGCCGTGCGTGTCTTGAGCAGAGAATCTTCCTTTACATTGGATAAGCTCATTGCTGCTGCTTACGATCCTTACCTTTCTGCTTTTGAAATATTAATACCTCCTTTGCTCAAAGCATATGAAGAAGTTTCCACAACCGATCCACTATTGAAAACGAAATTATTAGAACCCATCCAAATGCTTCGTCAGTGGGACAAAGGATATTCAGAAACGTCAGTGCCAACTACACTAGCTATTTTTTGGGCAATGGAATTGCGACAACAAATAATGAGTAAGATTAAAGAAGGAACTTCACATCTCGATTTTATCGATCAGATGGCGAAGAGTTCCTCGACTGATCAGGTGAAGGCGCTGGTTACTGTTATTGATCAATTACAAACTGACTTCGGTACCTGGAAAGTTGGTTGGGGCGAAGTCAATCGCATCCAACGTTTAACGGGAAAAATTACCGAGACCTATGATGATGGCAAGCCAAGCTTTCCTGTTGCATCCGCCTCTGCCTTTTGGGGATCACTGGCATCGTATGGTGCGCGCAAGTATCCGGGCACTAAAAAAATGTATGGCAACTCGGGTAATAGCTTTGTCGCTGTAGTAGAATTTGGAAAGAAGATAAAAGCAAAATCACTTTTGGCCGGTGGTGAGAGTGCTAACCCATTATCACCGCACTTCAACGATCAGGGTCTAATGTATAGCAAAGGCCAATTTAAAGAGGTGTGGTACTATAAGGATGATATTAATAAGCATGCGGAGCGGACTTATCATCCGGGAGAAGTCAAATAAACCCAGCTTATGCAATAGCCCCGACCTTCAGGTCGGGGGAAATAACGGGAAAAAGAGATTTGGCTTTAGCTAAAATTATATTTGGGCTAAAGCCCTTTTGGTTTGTTTTCATTTGTTCCACGACCTGAAGCCTGCCTGGCCGGTAGGCAGGGTCGTGGCTATTTTTTCTAATACATAATCTGGGATAAATGATTGCTTGGTTA
>JANOQK010000158.1:0-6327 GCA_031414855.1 Bacteroidia bacterium
TTTTCACGAGCCTCATAACCAGTTATCCCATGAACTATGTATATGTTTTTTGACTGATCTGTATTTCCCATCAAGTAAGAGCCTAATTTTATACGTAGGTTTGATGCTTGTGCTTCTTTTAATAGTTTCAATTCATTGAAGTGCGAATTTACAAAGAATTATTAGGCCCATTTTATACCTTTATCGAAATCCTACTTCTATGAAAAAACTCGTCACCTGGATTGTCCTACCCATTATAGCACTGTTCGGATTCTACATGCTAGGACCTTCACCCGCAACTCCTGTTTGGGATCGGGTCATGCCAACAGTTCCTCAAAGTCACACTGATTTGGAAGCTTATGTGGCCACCCAAGAAAGTAAGCATAAGCTTAAGCCTGATAATGAAGCTCGGATTGTGTGGGCAGATAGCACGAAGCAGAAGACAAAATACAGTGTGGTTTATCTGCACGGTTATTCAGCCAGTCAGGGTGAAGGTGATCCGGTACACAAATGGTTTGCAAAAGAATTTGGATGTAACCTATACCTGGCGAGACTTGCTGATCATGGCATTGACACAACAGAGAACTTGCTTTATTTCACACCCGATCGCTGGTGGGCGAGTAGTAAGGAAGCATTGGCGATTGGAAAAGCTATTGGTGAAAATGTCATTGTCATGAGTACCTCAACCGGGGGCACGATGGCATTGATACTGGCGGCTGAGTATCCGCAAGATGTATTTGCCTTGCTGAACATGTCTCCCAATATTGCCATCAATGACCCATTGGCGTGGATTGGCAATAACCCCTGGGGACTTCAATTAGCAAGGATCGTTAAAGGTGGAGATTATAATGTTCCCAAAGTAAAGCCTGATGTTGATTTGGCCCTCAATAATCAATATTGGAATAGTAAGTATAGGTTTGAATCAGCTTGCCAGTTGGAAGAACTGTTGGAGAGTAAAATGAACAAATCCACGTTTGAGAAAGTAAAGCAACCAGTTCTCAATCTCTATTATTATAAAGATGAAATTCACCAGGACTCCACTGTAAAAGTGAGCGCCATTCTGGACATGCACAAACAGTTGGGTACACCTGACTCCCTCAAGGTGGCAACAGCGATACCGAATGCCGGTGGGCATGTATTGGGATCCTACATTTGTTCAAGAGATATTGAAAGTGTACAAAATGAAGTCAGAAAATTTGCCGTTGAAAAATTAAAGATGTCACCTGTAACAGTTAATCGTTAAAAGTTAATTGGTGAATTGTGATTGATGAAGCTCTCTCCTCATCAAACAAACTTCAATGTTTTAGACGTGAGGATGTATTGAGCGAGGTAGTTGTCTATTTCTGTATAGAATGGTTCATTGGTTAGGTGCGTGACAGCACGCGTCATCACTTGCTGTACGATGGCATCGTATTCTTTCAGATCGACATTTGATTTTTTCAATACAAACAGTCTGTCCCTTACGGTTTCCATCAAATGTTTATCAGGTTTTACACTGAACTTGTAATCAATGTAGGTGGCTAGGTCACCGATCATGCGGGTGATGATCAGCTCGCGATGCTCCTTTAATATCTCCTTTAATTGGAATAATAAGGCATCTGGATTGTTGTCGATGATAGATTTTGATCCCAAAAGGGCAGATTTTATCGTTTTCATTGCTAATTATATTAGTACGTAATATTAGTAATTACGCTAATTAAATTAGTATTTATCGAAAAAATAATTGAACTGGAAATCAGACGATTGGCTATTTCTTCGTGAATAGTAATTATAAAAAAAAGAGATATACAACTGACAGAAACTCAAATTTTACTAAGTCGTTAGATCAAAATTTATCGGAACTTAGAGTCAGGATTATCCAACTCTTATGAATCGGTCAATTATTACTTCAGTTCTTTTGGCTTTTTTCGTCCAGGCATTCAGCCAATCCAATGTATTCCCGGTTTCAAAATCAGAGCTTACTGGCATTGAACTTCCCGCAGGCGCAAAACAAGACAAACGGATTTTGAGCACTGCAGCTGCAAAAACATTGCTGCAGATGAAAGCGGAGGAAAATGCTATTACACTGAGTGATAAAATAGAGGTGTTTAGTCTTCCCATATCTGCTACCAAACAATCTGAGACTGATGTAAAACTTGCCGTGCAAAAGACAGGATGGGAAACGCGTTCATTCTCTACTGAACCGGCTTACGTGATTTTAAAAAACAATGATCGCCAAGTGCTGATGTATTTAGAGTCATTTAAAAAGGAGACGGCTCTTTATTTAATGCCGATCACCAGCATGAAGGAAGAGACGGTAGCACCAGTTGTAGTGGTCCAGCCTGTCGCTCAAACAGAAGTTAAGCCCCAGGTTCAACCTCAAACGGAAGTCAAACCACAAGTGCCCGTTCAACCCGAAGTGAAAGTGCAAGGCAAGACAACAACAGTTGAAGTAATGCCACAATCAGATGTTGCGCCAGTCGCCAATGGCGCCTATACTTTTACTACTATTAATTTTGATGATGGTTGGACATCCGTTGTAGAATCGGATTATGTGAAGACGACAAAGGGAAACATTCAAGTGTTGCTTTATTTTTCATCAGCAATAACGGATCAGATGCGTGATTCTAATCTTGAGTTTAGTGATCAGTTCTGGAATTTGTTGGTTGTTCCTAATTACACCGTTAAGTCCGCTGTGCGATTACAAGAAGGCGTCACGTATTTCAGAACTTACTTTATTGAAGGCGAAGTCATCGATCCAAAAACAAATACAACTCATTACCTGGGTTTGAACGTATTGGTCAATAATGGAATCGCTACGCCTGTGCTAGCCATCGCGCCTGATCGGAATTCTTATTATGAGCAATTTCCCGAACCGAAAAAACTGGGTGAGATGACGAACTATAACAAGTTTGCTATTACGGCAAAGGATATTGTAGGGGCGTGGTCAGAAAACAGTAGCTCGGCTGTGAGCTTGTATAATACGTACACGGGAAATTATGCAGGTATGAATTCTACACAGAGTACCGATGTGTTTACCTTCCAAGCGGACGGGACCTACGCCAGCAAGCATGTTGGAGCTTCCAGTGTATACGGAAACAACACCGTTTATTCACAAGAATATGAGGGGAAGTTAACAGCAACCAACTGGGATCTTAGTCTCACCAATCGATTTAAAGATGCTACTGAAAATTTCAATGCACAGTTTGAGGTGGTGCGAGGTGGCAGGATCTTACACCTTCAGAATAAATCGGCTACCGGCATTTGGTATCACCTGGTGCGGACAAAATAGAGTGAACTGACTTCGAATGAAACCTACTATTCTCATTTACGGTCTTGCCATGGCCGTTTTGATTTTTCTGCTCAAGTACCTGGAGTATCGGCTTTTCGTTCGTGACCTGTCCATTGAGTTTTATGTCGGCATTGTTGCAGTCATGTTTGCTATTCTTGGTGTTTGGGCTGGGAAGAGATTGACACGCAGGAAAATAGTATTGGTGGGCCCAGTTTTTATTCTTAATGAAGATGCGTTGCAGCAATTGGAAATTAGTAAACGCGAACATGAGGTATTGGAGTTAATGGCACAGGGACTTTCCAACCAGGAAATAGCTGATAAACTTTTCGTATCGCTCAATACGATTAAGACCCATTCGTCAAACCTTTTTTTAAAACTGGAAGTGAAGCGCAGAACTCAGGCCGTGCAAAAGGGGAAGGAGTTGCGGTTGATACCTTAACTAGTTGCAGGTTACCGGTTTCCAGTTTCCAGGACACAATCACGAATTTAAAGCATGGAGTCTTAAACTTACTCACCTGCAACTGGTGACTGGCAACCTTTAACTAATTCGACTTTTGAGTGATTTCTTTTAATTTTATTGAATTCATACTTTCGGGTGAAGGCTTTTGAGCTGTGTGGTTGTTTTTTTGTGCAAAAAAGTAAACACTATGAAAAAAATTGTATTGATCTACGGAACCATTGCAGGTGTGATTGTTGGCGCCATGATGATGATCACCATGCCCATGTACGAAAGTGGAGCCCTGAAAATTGACAATGGCGAATGGCTGGGCTACACCACCATGGTCATCGCCTTGTCGATGGTCTTTTTTGGTGTGAAGTCGTATCGCGATAATCACCTGGGAGGTTCGATCACATTTGGAAATGCCTTGAAAGTTGGCTTGCTCATCACCTTAATAGCTGCATTAATTTACGCCTTTAGCTGGGAGATCACACGCCTCAACATGAAGGGTGACTTTATGGCGCTCTACGGAGAGAAGCAAATGGAGAAAATGAAAGCTGGAGGAGCAACCGAGGTAGAACTTGTGGAGGCAAAGAGGAAAATAGACGACTTTACAACCATGTACAAGAATCCGTTTATTCGATTTGGTTTTACGCTCTTGGAGATTGCACCTGTCGGGATTATTATTTCATTGTTAAGTGCAGCATTACTGCGAAAGAAAAGCTTTCTCCCCGCGGCTGACGAAATGCTAACAACGAACAACTAACAACGGATACTATGCAATCCAAAGCTAAAACGGTTCCTGAATACATCGAAGGATTACCAGCTGAGCGAAAACCAGTGATCATTGCACTCCGCAAAGCGATTAGGAAAAACTTGCCAAAAGGTTTTGAAGAAATGATGAGTTATGGCATGATCGGCTATGTCGTGCCGCACAAACTTTATCCGGGTGGCTATCATGTTACACCCGAATTACCGCTGCCGTTTATGGCAGTCGGCTCTCAAAAAAATCATATTGCTGTTTACCACATGGCCATGTACGGTGATTTGCTGGATTGGTTTCAGGATGAATGGAAATCGTATTCCTCAAAGAAATTGGACATGGGAAAATCATGCATCCGATTCAGGAAGCCAGAAGACGTTCCGGTTGATTTGATTGGCAAACTTTCTTCGAAACTGACACCGAAGCAGTGGATTGAAATTTATGAGAAGGCAATAAAAAAGTAATACTATGAAACGAGTAACCGGACTAGGTGGTGTGTTTTTCAAAACTTCTGACCCCAAAAAAATAAAGGAATGGTATGGCAAGCACTTGGGCTTACCTGTCGATGATTATGGCGCTTCCTTTCGATGGATAGATTTGGAAAACAAGGAAGCAAAGGAGCCCGCACTCACAGCATGGAGCCCTTTTAAGAATGACACAACGTATTTCCAACCCAGCGAAAAACAATTCATGTTCAACTACAGGGTAGAGAATCTTGTTGAATTATTGAAAGTGTTGAAAGAAGAGGGCGTTACAATTGTGGGCGAGATTCAAGAATTCTCGTATGGGAGATTTGGTTGGATCATGGATCCGGACGGAAACAAGATTGAATTGTGGGAACCGAAGGACGAGGGCTTTTGATGATCGATGATCAATGAATTCGATTAGCCAATGAATTGCATCGGCTAATTGGCACATTGAACATTGGGAAATTAACTTCCTATCCACACTCTAAATTCCGGAGCGGTCTCTTTGCTCACATGCACTTCCTCTTTGATTTCCGGCTTCAGAAAGACTCTGATTTTTCCATTATCCGGTTTGAAACGATCAATGGCTTTTTGATGAGCGATGAATTTTCGGTTGATGCGGAAAAAGGTTTCTTTGTTAAGTTCTGTTTCCAGTTCACCCAGATTTTTATCAACGATCATTTGTCGACCTGAAAAATCTCTAACGAATACAATCTTGTGTTCAGTGAAGAAGTAGGCAATTTCATCCAGGTCAAGCGCGACAAATTCTGTTCCCTTGCGGGCAACAATGCGGCCTTTTGTTGGAGCTGTTTGTTGTTGAATGAGTTTTAAAGTATTGCCTTGCAGAAAATGTTGTTCTAGTTTTTGTACTTTTTGAAGTGAACGTTTTAACTTTTCTTCTGTAATTGGTTTTAACAAATAGTCGATAGAGTTGAACTCAAAACTTTCCAGTAAATATTTATCATAAGCGGTAGTGAAGATCACAGGAAATTTAACCGGATGCTTTCTGAAAATTTCGAACGAGTGATCATCGGAAAGTTGAATGTCTACGAAGGCGAGTTCCGGTTCGTGATTTTCGTTCAGCCACTCCAAGGACTCTTTTACACTTCCTAGTTGAGCCACTACTTTGATAGACGGATCAAGAAGTTGCAACATGGAGATCAATTTCGCTCCAGCCGGAAGTTCATCTTCTATGATGATAACATTCATACCTAACTGTTAATTGGGATTAAAGGAAGATGTACTACAAATTTATCTTCTTCGCGGCCAGCAACTATTCCCTTGCCTGTTACCAGTTTAAATCGTTCATCTAGATTTTTTAATCCTATGTGAGAAGAGTGTGCTCGATTCTTTCTTTCCAATACAGAGTTGCTTACAACCAATTGACCGTCTTGAATATCCACGTCTA
>JANOQK010000159.1:0-2775 GCA_031414855.1 Bacteroidia bacterium
CCATACCAGGGGTAAATTCTGTGCTTAAACCGCCAATCAATGACCAGATGTTTTTATGCAACACCATTGGATACCAATTGCCCCCTGTCCAGTCGTGAAAAGGAATGGATTGAAACTCATTCAAAAATTTTTCTTCCTGAAATTCCTTAACGGTTTTTCCAAAATCAAATGGCGCGATGATGCTATCATATTGAGTGGGGCTGTGCTCAATCATGGTACCAGTGATACAGAAGTATTCGTGACCTACACTTTTTATTTCTTCAAGAAGATAAAGATCCCAGTCAGGTGCAAAGTAATAGTCATCATCCGACAGGAGGAGATAATCGGTACGTGCCAAAGATGCAGGCCCATTAAATCCATAGCATACTCCTACATTTCCTGTTGAGTGGGTGTAACTCAGATTTTGACTTTTCACCCATTCCAGTGTTCCATCTTTCCCCTCATTAACATGGACAACAATCTGATGATGGTATCTTGAGTTTTTGCGAATGCTGGCAATGCAACATTTTAAGTAGTCGAGATTATTCCAGGAAGGAATCAGAATTGAAAAGACAGCCTCTTCTTTTTTCTCTTCTATGGCTTGATGGAATGTGATGTTTGAAATCATGCTAGTGTTTTTTCCAATTCAGATTTTTTCTTCTGTTGCTGATAACCACGATTGACCATATAGATCCCGGCAACGGTGATGATGAAGGCCAAACCGATTTTCAAATTTAACTTTTCATCCAGAATTATGGCACCCAACACAACTGCCACCAACGGATTGATATAAGAATAAAGCGAAGCAATGGTCATGGGTAAATGGGTGATAGCATAAAAATATAAAGCATAGGCAATGGCCGACCCAAAAATAATCAGATAGATTAATGAGTAAATGGTAGGAGATGTCCAGTGAATGGAGGAAAGATCATCAAAGAGATAGCTGAGCGGTAAACACCACACACCTCCAAAAAACATTTGCATACCCGCATTCAAGAAAATATTGGTGTTTTGATTCGACTTTTTAGCATAGATGCTTCCCACTGCCCATCCAACTATGGCGAAGAATATGAAAACGATTCCGATTGTATAATTTGTATTTGTGAAGTTTTGAAGATGCTCGCTGAATACCAAAACGATTCCCGCCAGGCCAGTTATTACACCCATCACAATTAATGTATTAGGCAATTCAGTACGGTTAATCATCAGATTGATCAAGATAACAAGCGCTGGCATGATTGAACAAATGATAGCAGCAATACCACTGTCTACAAATACCTCTGCCCATGATACCAATCCATTGCCCATAGTAATCATGAGAAACCCCAAGACAGACATCTGAGCGATATGTTTGGCAGAAGGCAGCTTTGGCCTTTGTATAACGATGATTAGAATAGACAAAAGAAATCCTGCGCTTAATTGGCGAATGGCTGCAAATAGGAAAGGAGGGAATTCTTTTACACCTATTCGTATAGCAAGGAAGGTTGTGCCCCAAATCAGGCAAATGCCAGCAAGGCATAGATAAGCAATAAAGGTCTGACGTTTGATAAGACAGATGTTTGTGCCAAATTAAGCTGATTTCAGCGGCTAACGCCCTTCGGTTCGATTTTTATTTATAACACCTGAGATGTCATAATTGACGCTTCAATTAACGAAATGGAACAAACTGCTGAATTGCCCGTACCTTCGATAGGTACACGTATGAAAAAACTATCTCCTTTTGTTTTGTCCTTTCTATTGCTCGCTTGCTCGGGTAATAAGGACACCCTTACACCTGAAGTTAAACCATTAATGGAAGCGGTGTATGCGTCAGGGTTTGTTGTCTCGGGTGAGGAGTATCAACTCTTCTCTCAAGTGGATGGCAATCTCACTGAGACACTTGTGAAAGAAGGGGAGCAGGTAAAAAAAGGACAGCCCCTTTTGGTGATTGAAAGTAATCAGCAAAATGCCAGGTATACCCTGAGCAAGCAATCTTATGAAATGGCCAAAAAGAATTACAGCGACAGTTCGCCTGTACTGCGTGAATTGAAAACGGCAATTGAAAGCTCCAGGATCAAGTATCAGTATGATTCACTCAACTTTTCACGTTACAGTAACCTATTGAAAGCAAACGCTACCTCTCGTGCCGAGTTCGACCGGATTAAATTGATCTATGAGAATTCAAAAAACGATTATTCCCTGCAATCCAGCCGTTATGAAAAAGTAAAGAATGACTTATACCTGGCATTACAAAATGCAGAAAGTCAGTGGAAGGTGGCACAGGAAGAATCAGATCATTATGAATTGAAAAGTGAAGTGGATGGTATGGTTTTTAAGATCATGAAGGAAAAAGGAGAATTGGTAAGACGTAGTGAAGCGGTGGCGATCATAGGCAAGGAGGATAATTTCTATTTAAAACTCACCGTTGATGAATTGGATGTGCAGCGTCTTAAAGTAGGGCAAGAGGTGGTGGTTAAGATTGATGCGTATCCTCAAAAAGTGTTTGAAGGAAAAGTAAGCAAGGTGTACCCGTTGATTGATACCCGTCAACAATCCCTTAGGGTAGATGCAATTTTTGAAGAGACTTTACCTGCTGGGTTCTCAGGACTAGCGGTGGAGGCAAATATTATTGTTCGTAAAAAAGACAAAGCTATTGTGGTACCAAAATCGGTGTTGATGCCGGGCGATTCGGTTTGGATAAAAAGCAAGGAGGGAGAAAAAAAAGTAAAAGTAATCCGCGGTATTGAAACACTGGATGAAGTGGAGATTGTGGATGGAATTGATTCTACCATGTTATTGCTCACTAAGAAATAGTCA
>JANOQK010000160.1:0-50278 GCA_031414855.1 Bacteroidia bacterium
TTTCTGCATAGGTCAATACAGTGATTACGGCATCCGATTCATCTGGCACTAGTTCGTTTTTGATGGAGTAAACTGCAATCTTCGGAGCCGTTTGCAGTTTCACAATTTCCATGTTGACATCTGGTCTTGCGATTTCTACCAGAATTGAATTAACCGTGGCTGCAGATATCACTTCAAACGAAATACCCCTGACGATACTTTCGTTTTCAAACTGGGTTGAATAATCCACCAGGAAACTACCTCCACGATAATTCAACAGCCAATCCACCTCATTCCCTTTCTGTAAAATGAAATAAGCCAATCCATACGCTTTCAAATGATTTTTCTGAGCTCCATCCATAGGAATAAGAATGGAATTGGAACGTCCCATTTCAAAAGATAAAAGAAAGAGCAGCGTAAACACGCATCTCGACATAATCAAGAGATTGAATGGTGTAATTAAAGCTAAGTAATTATTGATGCCTGCCGAAATTATTTAAAATTTACGAGTCTTCCAGGGTGGAAGAACTTCAGTCGCAGTATGAAGTCAGTATTGGACAGTCATTTATCTGCGAATGTAAAAGGCTGAGTTACTCGGTAGTATAAAATTTTGCGCTCGGAAAAGGATCTCCGATGGCGTCTCGCTAATTCTTCAATATTCTTAATACAACTCTTCGGTTCATCTGGTGGGCTTCCTCTGTATTCTCCCTAGAAAGTGGCATCGTTCCCCCAAAGGCTTTGGTTTTAACTTTGTTTTTGTTGATGCCTTTTGATACGATATAATTCTTTACCGCATCAACTCTTTCTTGAGACAGTTTCATACTTGCCTTGGGGTCGCCACCAACATCCGTATGTCCTTCCAATTGAATAACCATCGAAGGATAATCCTGAAGCATTTTAACGACTGAGTTTAGTTCATCATATGATGTTGGGGCAATCTTGGCTTTTCTTACTTCAAAAAAGAGGCTTTCAAGCGTCATCTCTTTACCAGCAGTATGAGCGGTTTCTACCACATTTGATGCATTTACTGGAGCCCCTAGTTCGATGTCTTGTTGAACAATTCTATCTGGGCTTGCGGTGGCCGGATCCAACATATATTTCACTTGAGCAAAACCAGGCGCCTCAACAATGATTGAATATTTCTCTTTGTCGTACATCGCAAATTTGTAATTGCTTCCACTCAGTATGCCCACTTTGTTTCCATAGGGCAAACTCTGATAGGAAATCTTTGCTGACACTGTCTCTTTGGTCACGGCATTTACAATTTTACCTTGAGCATAAATTAATGTATCTGCTTCCTGAGCCAGAACGAGATTTACCAATGCGACAACGGTGTACAAACACAGAAACAGTTTCTTCATAGCAACTTAAAAAGTTGATTACAGCTTAATGATTTTGAATTCGACTCTTCGATTCTTCTTCCTGCCCTCTTTTGTTTCATTGGAATCTGCCGGTTTAGCTTCGCCAAAGAAAGTTACTGAGATTCTCTCCTTCTCAATATTCTTTTGTATGAGGTATTTTGCTACTGCTTGAGCTCTCCATTCAGACAGCCACATATTATAATCATCAGGGCCGGCTGCGTCTGCGTAACCAGAAATTTCAACCGTCATCGTACCTTTCTCTTTCATCAAATCAACGATCCTGTTCAGCTCTGGGAATGACTCCGGCTTAAGTGTTGCTTTTTTGAAGTCGAAGAAAATATTGTTTAGCACAATGGTAGCTTGTGCTTCAACAAGAACAACTTCAATAGGTGCGAGCGTAATGTCTTTGTGTTCAATGGTGGCATCCTTTGACATGTTTCTAAGATCGAGATTCTGGCTACCTGATATATGTCCGCCTGCTTCTGCCCTTACACCGTATAGTTCCCCGCCAGGAAGGCGAATTTCATATTCACCGGTTTCCGGATTAGAATGAGTAACGCCAATTTCTTTTCCATCCGAAAGGCGTTCATAAATGATTTTGGCTCCAATAGGCTTTCCTGTTTTAGAATCAATCAGCTTACCCTTCACTATGACGACCGCTTCAGGACCTTTGAACATCGGAATTTTAACTCTAAAAATATCTGCATTATCTTCTGTTATGCCTCTGGAATAATAAGCGTAGTCGCTTGACGCTGGAATGTTGAAGAATAGATCATCTAATTTGGAATTAATGTCTGGACCCATATTCTGTGGTTCCGACCAATTCGTCCAGGTGTCATCCAGACGTCTGGAAATATAAATGTCACTTCCACCAAATCCACTAAATCCATTGGAAGAAAAATAAAGTGTCTTATCGTCTGAAGCGAGAAACGGGGAAGTGTCTTCCCCTGAAGTATTAACTACAACTCCTAAGCTAAGAGGTTCGCTCCACACGCTATCATTTTTGGCAAAACTCACATAAAGATCTCTGCCACCACGTGAGTCTTCCCGCTCGATTGACATAAGTAACGATTTGCGCGTGTTCGCCATAAAATAGTTAGCCTTCTCGTTATAGTTATAATCATTTTCAATCATGATGGCCTTTGGATTAGACCAAGCTCCATTAATGTTGTCACTCATGGATACACCGGCAAGCATCTTACCATTTTCAAGATACTTGTTACCCAGAAGCATCAACACAGATTTGCCATCAGGTGTGGCAGAGCTAACTGCATTCACAAAATTCGGAAACTCATTGTTAAACTGCGGCCCCATATTTTTAGCCAATGTCCATTTACCATCCGGTCCAAGTTCTGAATACCAGATATCTTCTTTATCGTTTACACCACCGATATTACCAGGATGATTTTTTCGGCTGAAGTATAATGTCTTTCCATCAGGCGTGAGTATTGGGTTCAATTCGGTGAACTCGCTGTTTACGTTTTCATCAAGTCGTTCCGTCACGAGCCCCTTACTTAGCAAATCCGGTATATCAATACTTGCAACGAGTGGATAACTAGAGTCGGCAATGGCAATCGCATCAATAGAAAAATAATCGGTCAAAGCCGCACCATCAAACTCCAGTTTTACGCTGGTCACTTTGTAGGTCGTTCTCTCAATCATAACTGTTAACATCCTACCCTTTACTGGTATCACAATGGGATTATTGCTGCGGATCAGGTATTCTCTTCCGGCTTCATCATAGGTATATATTTTAAATACCGCAGAAGGATTGTGCGATTCCGCAATGGCGATCTGCTGGATTTGCATCGGGGTGGCAAATCCAACTTTAATAAACTCTTTACGCTTAGGTTTATCGGGTGTCCAGGCATTAGGATTCTGACCACCTGCAGGAAGGACATTGGGCTTACCCAGCACCTGCTGGGCGGAATACTGCACGGGTGTTAGTTCTGAAGAAACGTCAATTACTTTGGAGGCCCACTGGACTAACTGGGCTTTTACAATAACATTAATAAAGACGATGAGGAAAACAGCCAGTAATAGTTTCTTCATTAGGGTATATAATAGATGCGTAAAAGGTTTTTAGGCTTTAAACTTACCTAAAAATTTAAAAATGCCGAAAATAATACATCATTTAAGAGTGCTATTATTCTACAATAATTTGACTTGCATCCCCAGACGAAAGGATTATTCGATAGAAGTGCGATTAAAGAGCAAAAAACCTACATGAAGCAGCACCCCAAATTGGTTTTCCGGATCATCATAATAGTTAAGGCAAAGGCTAACCGGCCCAACAGTTGTATGAAGCACGAGTCCGGCTGTTCCAGCAAAAAATATACGGGTTAAATCCTGACTAAGCGATGGCTCTTGATTCACACCCTTTACAATTTGTTCGTAAGGTTTGAACAGGTATCCTTCCAAACGAAAATCAAGATTATTGTGAAGGGAAAATACATTTCTCCAACCACCTGCTACATAATTAAAGGCTCTAAAATTTTGTAACAGTAGTGTGCGGCTATCCTGCATGGGATTAAAGGAGGGGGCATTGATAATGGTGCTTTGAAAATTGCTAAATAACGGTTGGTTTGAAAAAACCGCATCAAAATAATAGCCAGAACTATAAATGCCCTTTTTAAAGTACTGTTCCATCATTATTCTGGCGCGTACCCATGCACGATGCTGACCACCACTGAAAATTTGGACAGACGTATTTCCGGTTTCAAGTTCTTCAACGAGGCTAAACCAGTCTGCACTAAACTCATATGCGCGGCCTTGATTAGCGTATTGCTTTCGGTTAAGTAAGTTCGTGGATAGTTTAAATCCGATTCGTGATCCCTGAAGACTTAATTCATCTAGCGTATCAGTTGATAAAAATGATTGGGTATTTATAAAACGATCACTATTATTGATATAAAAGCCATACAGAGCTGCCTTATATTTTTTTCCAGCAGGCTTGCCAAAGCTTGCCCCAACTTTTCGATCAATGCGTTTAAGTATGGTAGGGGAAAAGCTGGTATTTAGAATATCACTTCCTTGGATATGGTCCCAACTATTGAAGGTGGCTTCAGGTTCGATAAAATATTGCCCGAAACTAGGCATGTCCAACCGCGCCTTCACTTGAGCGGACTTATAAAAAGTGCCGGCATAAAAATTTATATTGGCATGTGTAAGAGTGCGGTTGAAATAGTAATAATTTAATCCTAAGAATATTCCACTGACACTTCGCGTGGCAATGACCCCACCAAAATCTACTTGAAAATTATTTTGTGGACGCTTCGAAAGTTGAAACTCATATATATTCTTCACAGGATCAAATAAGAAACTAGGATATACATTTTTAAAATAATCCTCCGCCACCAGTTTATAATAGCCCGATTTAATTTGACTGAAATAGATGGGCTGTTTGGCTTTCAAACTAAAGTACTTATTAAGATAGCGTTGCTGACGAGAATTAAAACCAGCAAACCTGACTTTATCCACAATCATTGCGCTTGCCTTGCCATTAAAAGTATTACGCTTGGTAGCCACATCTTCGCACAAAATCCGACTGGAGATTTTTGCTTTGATCTCGCTCATCTGCTTCATGGTTTGGGCATACCCACTATCAATCATACTCTTTGCCTTTGCAAAATCAAATGCGGTGAAAGCCTTTAAATCAGGTTGAATGTAAATGCCTGTAACAGGTACTTTGCTGGGATCTGATTTATCTAAGAGCATGTATAGCAAAGAGCGTGATATTAATTTGTCATCTTCTCCATATGGATACTCATCGTATACCTTGGTAGAGACGTTAGAACCAATTATTACTTCTGGGTTAAATTCTTTCTGCGCTACATCGACCGGAAAATTATTATAAACTCCTCCATCAAACAGATATTTGCCCTCCACCCGAATTGGATCATAAAAAAGTGGAACTGTTTGTGTGGCCCTCATGGCATCACTCAATACTCCTTTCTTCAATATTACCTCTGTTTGCGTAAAAACATCTGCCGCCACCACTCGAACCGGAACAAACAAGCTATCAAAATTATTTTTTGACACAGATGAAGATCGTGCGCCCAACTCTGCTAACGCATAATTGAGCGAGATGTCATTTGCTAAACTTGTATTGAGATTAAAATTAAAGGTGGAGTCAAGTGAGATGTTGAGTTTTAAAAACGAAGGGTAATCATCATTCTTATTGTAGTAATAGTTAAATCCTTCTTCCATTCGCCCACTTACCCATCGAAGGAATTCATCTGATAGGGCAATCTCTTCGATCTGCCCTGGACTTAAACCGGCCGCATAACACCCGGCCACAATACCGCCCATTGAGGTTCCCACCACATAATCAATTGGTATCTCATTTTCCTCCAATGCTTTTAGCACTCCAACGTGTGCAAGGCCTTTCGCTCCTCCACCGCTCAATACCAATCCCACCTTTTGGCTCAAGGCATCAAAAGAAAAAAAGAGTACAAATAAAATGGCTACAACACGGATCATCAGATTCTCCTTTTGCCAACTTAAAGCATCGTTAATTACTTCTCTAACTAAAAAAGTAACGAAAAAATATAAGAAATGATCAAAAAATTAATTTCCCGATACAATCTCGGGCAGTGCATACGGTGGAAATGATATTAATTCCAACTGTTTGGTTAACATTTGTGCCACCTCATAGAAAGCCGTTTTGCTTTCACTCTTAATCGGCATAGAGGGTGGTAATTCCACTTTCAACGCATCTACCTGAACTCCGTTTCTCCAAAACCGATAACAAAGATGCGGACCAGTAGCCAGGCCAGTACTTCCGACATAACCAATGGTAACGCCCTGTCGCACCTTTACACCTGCCTTAATACCGGAAGCAATCTTTGACATGTGAAGGTATTGGGTGGTGTAGGTCGAGTTATGTCTGATCTTGACATAGTTTCCATTATTGGCTTTGTATTGTGCCTCTTCAACAATTCCATCGCCTACTGTGCGGATAGGAGTGCCCGTTGGTGCCGCAAAGTCTGTTCCGCGATGTGCGCGAAAAACTTTTGCTACCGGGTGAAATCTATTGTTGCTATAACGTGAACTAATACGTGTAAACTCGATGGGGTACTTAAGCAATGCTTTCCGCAGACTGTTCCCTTCCTCATCGAAATAATCTTCTCCTTCTCCTTGATCGAATGGAAAAGCATAATAACCATTTCCAAAATGCTCAAAGAAAATTGCTTTGATTTTGCCAATGCTAATGGGTTTCCCCTCCACCTGGTTTTCTTCATACATCAACTTGAACTTGTCTCCTTTTTGTAATCGTTGAAAGTCAACCTGCCAGGCAAAGATGTCAACAAACTTATTGGTGAGTTCATGTGATATTCCGAGTTCTTCGATGGTCTCCGAAAGAGACGATCGTATAATTCCGGAAATATTTTTATCAACCACCTTCACATCGCGCTGACAGGGTTCGATCAATAGCGAATCCTCCAAATGAAAGATGATGTAATCAATGGGGCTTGGTTCGTAAATAAATGCGCGTAAAGTTTGCAACGAATCATGTTTAACTAAAAGCGTGTATTTCTTTCCTGCTGATATTTTCCGAAAGTCAAATTTGGTTCGGGGTATCAAATTAAGTTCGCGTAAGATTTTTTCAGGAACGTATTTACCTTGAAACAAATCAATGAGCAACTGATTTTTCTTTACCTGATCTTCAATAACGTGGAGATCATTGACGATCATTCCATAAAGAAGTTGAGGTTTAATGATTTCGATTTCAACATGTGTCGTAGAGTCTGGCTCTACAGCAAAATCTGCCTGTGAGGAAAATAAGGAAGTGTAATTATTGAACACGATCAAAGAAATCGCCAGGAATAATACTCCTGCGCTTGAAATTATGATTTGCTTCGCTCGCTTAGTTTTTAAAATATTCATTACTGCAAAAAATTCCCGTTTTGAATAGGGATTGCAAGTTTAAAAAAATTAGCCAGATGACTAATCGTGTCAAATATAATCAAAAGCTCACCTCTTTGCCTATTGATTTGAATACAACTCTTTATACTTAGACTTACCCCTATCCAAAAACTCTACAAAGCTCTCCACGCTTTTATTATATCCATACGGCCAGGCCAATACTTTTTCATCCTTGCCTATCAGTACGTAAAATGGCTGTGCATTATTTTCCAGATTAGTGATTTGTATATCGGCATTTTGTTTGCCGATGGTCTTCTTTGTTTTGTTATCGTACTTGGAAGTATACCATTGCGCTTCCGGTAATTCAGTCTTGTCATCGACATACAGCGCCACTACTACAAAATCTTTTTGTAAATGCTCCAGCACTTGCGGGTCGCTCCACACTACTGCTTCCATCTCGCGGCAATTGGTGCAGCCATGGCCGGTGAAGTCAATAAACAAGGGCTTGTTTTGCTTGCGCGCACATGCCAGTGCCTGATCATAATCAAAGTAGCCTTGCAAGCCATGCGGCAGGTGAAGAAAGTCAGCATATTTCGGTTGTTCACAAATTTCGTTGGCACGGGTGTTTCGCGTTAACGCTACCAAGTCGAAATCATTGGTATGCTGTGGGGGCAAATAACCAGCTAATGCTTTCAGGGGTGCACCCCACAATCCGGGAATCAAATACACAACAAACGTCAAAACAGCAACAGCCATCAATAATCTGGGCACGGGTATCTTTTCAAGAACACTGTCATGTGGCAGGCGGATTTTTCCCAGTAAGTAAAATCCCAACAAGGAAAAGATAACCACCCACAATGCAATGTTCACATCACGATCAAGAAGTCCCCAATGATAGGCCTGGTCTGCAATGCTAAAGAACTTCAATGCCAACGCGAGTTCTAAAAAGCCCAGCGTTACTTTCACGGCATTTAACCAGCCTCCCGACTTTGGCATGCTTTTGATCATCTCAGGGAAGAAGGCAAAAAAAGCAAATGGCAAAGCAAACGCCAATGAATAGGAAAACATCATCAGAATCGGTTTTAATATTTGCCCTCCTGCGGATAATGCCAGCACGCTACCTACAATGGGAACTGTGCAACTGAATGAAATCAATACAAGTGTAAAGGCCATAAAGAACACGCCTACAAGTCCCCCTTTTTCTGCCTGTTGATCTATTTTGTTAACCAGTTGATAAGGAGCATTGATCTCGAACAATCCAAAAAAGGACAAGGCGAAGATGATGAAGACAATAAATATAAACAGGTTCAATGCCCAGTTGGTGGCCAAGGCATTTAGCCCTTCGGGACCGAGTATAATGGCAAACAGTGTTCCTGCCGATGAATACAAAATGATAATCGACAATCCGAAAATGATGGCCTTTTTGATTCCCTCCTTTTTGGTTTGAGTGTCTTTTAAAAAGAACGTAACCGTCATGGGGATCATAGGGAAAACGCATGGCGTAATGAGCGAGGTGAGTCCCGCAATAAACGCAATCACCAGCAACGTCCAGAAGGAATCATTTCCAAAGGAAGACTCGCCTTCTAGAATTCCTTTATCCAGAACGGGACCTTTGCGTTCACCGTAATTTTCAGCAGGTGCTTGCTTGACAATAGATGTTGTATCAACAGTTGTAAGAGATGTTTGATTGTTGTCCTCTTTTTTTGGTGCGGGATTCTTTGGTGCGCTACCTCCGCTAATTTTTATATCGTTGAACGCAAAATCCTCATTGAATGGAATGCACTTCCCGGTAATATCAGTACATACCTGATATTCGTATTCCCCTTCAATTTTCAAATCGGAGGATAGGACTTCTATTTTTTGACGAAACTCTCCTGTCTTCTTGAAGATTTTTAGATCACATTCAAAAATATCGTCATGCTTATCAATCGCTCCGATAGGTTCAATCTTTCCTATGAGCTTAAAACTTGCATTTGGCTTGAAGGTAAATGTGGTCTTAATTGGTCCGTCTTCGCAAATAAATTCCGAAGAATACAAATACCAGTCTTTGTCAATTGTGGCATTGAAAATCAGCGTAAGCTCATCTCCAATTTTTGCCCGATTTGCTGAAGTCGAGGTTGACCATTTAGCAGGGTGAAGAATCTGTGCGGTTATTGTTAGAGCGCCAAATGACAGCGCAAAAGCAATTAATATCTTTTTTAAATACATAGTTTCAGAATAGTAGCGCAAAAGTAACGAAGAAGCGTGCAAATAAGTTGATAATCTTAAAACTCTAGTGTCTTTTACTGAGGCAATATAATCTGTAATTTTAAGGTGTCTTTTGTAACTAATCATCCAAGAAAACCGTGTTGATACATGGCTTAACTAAAAATTAACATACTAAACCTCATTCTATGAATCGTAAATTTTTATTGTCCCTGTTGGTCGTAGGCTGCACCATTGTTGCAAATGCACAAACGGCAGATGAAATTATTGCCAAGTATTTTGAAAATACCGGAGGTATTGACAAGTGGAAAGCCTTGGAAGGTATAAAAATGTCGGCAAAAGTTAATCAGGGAGGAATGGAACTTCCACTAGATATTGTTCAACTGAAAGATGGTCGACAGATGACTTCCATTACTTTCCAGGGAAAGGAAATTAAACAAGGCGTATTTGATGGCTCCTCGCTATGGTCTACCAATTTTCAAACCATGAAAGGTGAAAAGAGTGATGCAGAAGCAACTGAGAATTTTAAGCAAGACATTGGCGAATTCCCAGATCCTTTTTTGGCTTATAAAGAAAGAGGGCTGAAAGTAGAATTGCTTGGCAAGGAAACTGTCGATGGCTCTGAAACATTCAAACTTAAGCTCACCAAAAAACCAATTAAGGTTGATGGTAAGGTAACCGATAATGTAGCGTTTTACTATTTCGATTCGGAGAACTTTGTGCCCTTGATGTCAGAAACAGAAATCACTTCTGGCCCGATGAAAGGCATGGTTGGTCAAAACAAGTTTAGCGACTACCAGGAAGTAAACGGCTTGATGATGCCCTTCTCGATGGCTCAGGGAATTAAAGGACAACCAGGAGGAGCACCTTTAACGATCTCTGGCATTGAACTAAATCCAAAAGTAGATGCCGCCATCTTTGCTTTCCCCGTTGACAAATAAGATGGCAACATGATCATCACAGTTAACCTCCTTTGTCAATAGAATAAAATATTTCGAAGAGCAGACTTTACCTCTGCTCTTCTTTTTTAACTCAAACAAAACCAGCATGAAAAAATTAATATCAATACTGTTGTTTGTTTCCCTTATGGGCCCGTCTTACGCACAGCAAGATGCTATCACCAAGGGAAAAGAATTGTTTGGTGATCTGAGAGCTCGTCACATTGGTCCGGCCCTCATGAGCGGACGGATCACCGATCTTGAATTACATCCGGCCAACGATCGGGTGATTTATGCTGGCACTGCAGGTGGCGGTGTGTGGAAAAGTAATAATGGAGGCGCAACTTTCAATCCTATCTTTAATGAGTATTGCCAGTCTATTGGCGCAGTTGAAATTGACCCATCAAGTCCCGATAACATCATCTGGGTGGGTACGGGAGAAACTTGGACCCGAAATAGTGTTAGCGTTGGCGATGGTTTATACAAAACGGTAGACGGTGGTACCAACTGGATAAAAATAGGTTTTGAAAAATCCGAGCGTATTGCCGGTATACAGGTGAATCCAAAAAATCCAAATGAAGTGTATGTAGCTGCCCTCGGCCCATTGTGGAGCGACAGTGAAGAACGCGGTTTGTATAAAACCCTAGATGGCGGAAAAACCTGGAACAAGATTTTATATGTGGATAAAACAACAGGTTGCAGTGATCTCACGCTCGATCCAAACGATCCCAATATTGTGTACGCTACTTTTTGGGAAGTAAGAAGACAGCCCTGGGCATTTAGTTCGGGTGGAGCAAACAGCGCTGTGTATAAATCAACTGATGCAGGCAGAACATTCAATAAAATTCACAAAGGTTTCCCGAAAGGAAAATTAGGAAGGTTGGCAATTGCGGTGGCTCCTTCCAATTCTAAAATTCTATATACCGTTATCGAATCCGAACAAGACAAAGACAAAGGATTATATCGCAGCGATGATGCGGGCGCAAGTTGGAAACAGTTGAACAATGACTTTGGTATTGTGGTACGACCTTTCTATTTCTCACGCATTGAAGTGGATCCACGAAACCCAGATGTAGTGGTGAAAGCCGGATTGTTTGGATCTATTTCTCGTGATGGCGGAAAAACATTTAAAGACCTTGGCCCCAATCACTCCGATGTGCATGACATTGTATTTGACATAAAAAATTCTGATCGCATGTATGCTGCAACAGATGGAGGTATTTATCGCTCATGGGATGGTGGCACTACATTAGAGATTACAGAGAACATTCCGGTATCACAATTTTATCACGTAAGTGTAGACAATGAAGAGCCCTACAATGTCTACGGTGGCTTACAAGATAACGGTTGTTGGTTTGGTCCTTCGCAATCTCCAGGTGGTGTGGAAGCAAGAGACTGGAGTCGCGTAGGTTACGGTGATGGATACCGTGTGTACAGGCATCCCACTAAAAAACTTATTTATTCAGAAATGCAAGGCGCTGAAAATGTGTGGCGTTTTGATCCTGCTAAAGATCAGGCAAAAACTATTCAACCTTTGGCAGCGAAGGGTGATCCTAAGTTGCGATTCAATTGGAATGCGGCAATGGCCATTAGTGCAAGCAAGCCCGATCGTTTTTATATGGGCAGTCAGTTTGTCCATCGCTCTGAAGACATGGGTGAAACGTGGGTAAAAATTTCTCCGGATTTGACAACGAATGATCCTGCCAAACAAAATCAGGAAGATTCAGGCGGTTTATCACGAGATAATTCAGGCGCAGAAAATCATTGTACGATTTTCACCATTGCAGAATCACCACTTGATGAAAATATAGTTTGGGCGGGAACAGATGACGGCAACTTACAAGTGACAAAAGATGCCGGCAAAACCTGGACGAATGTTATCGCCAACGTACCAGGTCTACCTAAAAATACATTGGCTTATCATGTTGAAGCAAGTGTGTTTGGTAAAGGTAATGCGTATGCCGTTTTCACGGGATACCAGACTGGAGACATGGACACCTACCTGTATAAAACAACTGACTTTGGTGCAACCTGGAAATCAATTGTGACCCCCGAGATTTATGGCTTTGCCAGAAACATTCAGGAAGATTATGAAAATGAAAACCTGTTGTTCCTCGGAACTGAGTTTGGATTGTATATCACATTGAATGGTGGCAAAGTATGGAATAAGTTTACCAACAACATGCCTGCTGCCAACGTACACTTCATTGAACTGCATAAGAAGACCAATGACCTGGTGATTGCAACGCACGGTCGCGGAATTATTATCATTGACGACATCAGCATCCTGCGTCAGTTGACAGAAGAGAACATGAACAAAGAGTTGTATTTCTTTACCACCAAGCCAACTACTATTGCCGAAACAAATGGCTTTGGTGGTGCCAGTACAGAGACTCAGTTTATTGGTGAAAACCCAAGCCGCTCTGCAAAGATCATGTACTATTTGAAGAAGCGACATACGCTTGGTAAAATGTCATTAGAAATTCAGGACGCTAATGGAAACAAGGTAACAGAACTTGGTCCAGCAAAGTCTAAGGGCATAAATGTTGTGGAATGGAATTACAACATTAAGCCACCTAAAATGGCAACAGCCAAAACATTTGCTTTCGGTGGATTCACTTCCCCACGAGTACCGGCTGGCACGTATAAAGTTGTTATTCAAAAGGGGAAAGAAACCTATACCAATGACCTGGTGATCCAATACGATCCCAAATCAGAAATCTCATTGGCCGATCGCAAATTGCAAGAAGAAGCTACCAAAAAGTTGTATGATATGGCGCAAGAACTAGCCTACATGGTATACACCCTTGATGAGTATGTTAAAGTTGGTGAAACGGTGAAAGCAAAAAATGCACAAGGTGCCAAGATTGCTACTCCTATGATCACTGATATGACAAAACTGAAAGAGAAGTTGGTGGTGACAAAAGGTGACAACTATGTTGGAGCTGCAGAACCTCAACTCCGGGAAAAGATGGCAGAGCTCTATTCAAAAGTTGCGGTTAGTTATTATAAGCCTAATCAGGCTGAACTTTCAAACTTAGAGGCAATTGAAAGTCGCTTTAATGAGGGCAAGACAGATTTCAAAAAGATTAAAGACAAACATTTGAATAAAGTGATTGGTGCCAATTCAAAAGATAGTGTTCAACCGCTGGTGTTAAAAACCTTTGAAGAGTTTTTGCAACAGCCTTAGATCAAGATTTCAATTAAGAGACTAGCCACAGATTCACAGAAATTAATCAGCGAATCTGTGGCTTCTCTCTTTAACTCCTTGAGTAATGTTTATAAAACGACACAATCGTTTCGATGCCAATCAAAAAGTTTTTGATGCCATAATGTTCGTTGGGCGAGTGTATTGCATCACTGTCCAAACCAAAGCCCATTAATACTGTATCAAGTCCCAATTCTTTTTTGAATAGCGATACAATCGGAATGCTTCCGCCATCGCGTGTAGGAATGGGTGATTTTCCCCAGACTTCTTCAAAGGCACTGCTGGCTGCTTTAAATGCCTTTGAATCGGTTGGCGTTACGGCAGGCTGACCACCGTGATGTGGTGTCACTTTTACTTTAACAGATTTAGGTGCAATGGAAAGAAAATGATTGGTAAACATTTTCATAATCTCTTCGCTATCCTGGTCGGGAACAAGGCGCATGGAAATTTTTGCCGATGCTTTGGATGGTAAAACAGTTTTTGCCCCTTCCCCTGTATATCCTCCCCAAATTCCATTCACATCTAATGTTGGACGAGTGCCTGTGCGCTCCAATGTTGTATAGCCTTTCTCTCCTTTGACGTCATCAATTCCTAATTCCTTTTTGTACTCATTTAAATCGAACGGAGCTTTGTTCAGATCGGCTCTTTGTGCTGCAGTGAGCTCGGCAACCTTATCATAAAAACCAGGAATGGTTATTCTACCATCTTCGTCCTGCAGTGAAGTAATCATTTTACTTAAGATGTTGATGGGATTTGCAACCGCACCACCATACACACCTGAATGCAAATCACGATTAGGGCCTGTCACTTCTACCTCCAGATAACTCAAGCCACGAAGGCCCACCGTAATGGAAGGTGTATCTAACGAAATCAGAGAGGTGTCCGAAATCAAGATCACATCAGCTTTGAGTTTAGATTTATTTTCTTTTACGAATGTGCCAAGGTTATCTGAGCCAACTTCCTCTTCCCCTTCAATCATGAACTTGATGTTGCAAGACAGCTTGTTTAGCTTACTCATAATCTCAAATGCTTTGATGTGCATATAGAACTGACCCTTGTCATCGCACGAGCCTCGAGCATAAATTTTTCCGTCTTTGATAACCGGTTCAAAGGCTGGCGAATCCCATAGGTTCAGGGGATCGGCTGGCTGCACATCGTAGTGTCCATATACCAATACGGTCGGAAGAGAAGGATTGATTGTTTTTTCACCGAAAACAATCGGATGACCTTTTGTTTCGCAGAGTTCAACGTTATCCGCGCCCGCATCTTTCAATTTTTGCACCACATACTCTGCGGCCTTACGCACATCTCCTTTGTGGCGACTATCTGCACTTACAGATGGAATGCGGAGTAATTCAAATAGTTCGTCTAAAAAACGTTGTTGGTTGGATTGGATATATTCTTTGATCATTTGTTAATATTTTAAAGTTCAAATGTAGTTCTTAGATTAATTTAAATCTGAATTACTTCTTCCAAAATTTCTCTGAATTGCGATAGGTGTTTACAAGGGCATAAACTTTGACTATCAGTTGGATTTCATCCATAATAAAGTGAGCCATGTAAGGAAATTTCTTGATGGGCAGACATCGCACATCATCGTATCGAATCTGATAGAACGGATTTTCAGTCAACACTGAAAATGACTATTTAACAGAGTTTAAAAAATACTCACCAAGACCTGGCTGTTGTTGATTGTAGTAATATATAGCTGTCTGAATATCGTCAATTGCCCGATTATCTAAAACTATCTTGAATTTAGTCATCAATTGACTTTGAAGGCATCTTTTACTTCATCCCAATCCTTAAAGACGGTTGCGGTCTTGATGCGGTCTCGAACGATTGTCTTATGTTCTTCCGAAATCTCTGACTCCTCACTGGAATTTAGGGTGGCAAAATCAAGGCTCTCCAGCAATTCAAGGAAAAAATTATATTTTTCTTCTGGGACAGAAATAGTTACCTTTTTCATGATCCTATTTTTATATAAAGCTATGAATTATAGGTGATATAATTTCACTTTAGCTTAGGCGGAGTCACCATCATATCTTCAATAACCTTCTTCATTTCTTCTGCTGGCTTTTTGGCAATCAGGTAGAAATGATTTTTACCCTCAGGTGACCACGTGTTTTTACCATCGTCTGCAATTTGTAGTGTTCCGCTTTTCATCGTCCAGTAATCTTTCAAGCCGCGAACGCCAAACAACACCGCTGTCTCATCCCAGCTGTGACGGTTTTTGTTTTTATCAACCATTGGATTGGTTTCAAATGAAACACGCACTGGGTTGTTTGCTGGCGTTTCCGTTATCAATCGTTCACCTGTCATGATCGCTTTACCGATTTCAAAGCCAGAATAGTAAATAGGTGTTGGCCATTCTTTAGCTACGAGTTGTGCGCCATCTGGGCAAATCTTAATATTCCACTCATCTCCTTTTGGATACTCGGCTCCCATCGAAACCAATTTACTTACTTTCTTTTTCACCAGCTCTTTACCCGAAAGTTTGCTGATGGCATCGGGGGGAGAAAGTAAAAGGTCGGCCAATAATCGTTGAGGCCCCACCACGCAAATCGTTACGCTTCCATCCAGTTGTTCAGAAAGGATTTTTCGATACAATGAGATTGCATCGGGTGCATTCTTTCCGGTTTTTAAATCGTTGGGAAAATTATTCGCCAGGTTGCTGTTGTAAAAATCGTTGTGCTTGCCCTTGTATACATAGTCACCCTTATACGTTCCGATCGGAATGTTTGGCTTTCCATAATAGGTGTTCACGGCATCAATAGCGGCTGCACCCTGATCGTCATTCATGGGATACATCGCTGCCAACAATTCAGCTTCTCCGTTGTAAACCATCTGGTGAAGTATTGCCAATGCACCTGTATCATCACAATCATTTCCGAAATCAGTGTCGAGAATAATTTTAACTGGTTGTTGTGCCTGTGTGAATGCACAGACGCTTACTAAGAATAAGGTGAGAATGAATTTCATGTTAGGAGTTTTGTTTATAAACCTCCAAGGTCTGTTACTTCCGCAATAAGACATTGTGGTTAGATTTTAGAATAGACCAACAAACTAAGTCCTACAAAAAAGCAAACAAACATAATATACAGAAGCGAGTTTGTTCCTTTCGGGGCGGCTTTGAATTCTTTCCAGATAAATACTCCCCAAACTGCAGCAACTAATACTGCGCCCTGACCAAGTCCATAAGAAATAGCAGGACCCGCCTTATCGGATGCGATAATACTGAACGACATACCGATGCACCAGATAATGCCGCCTAAAATTCCGGTCAGGTGACTTTTAAAGTCTCCTTTAAAATAATCGGCATACGACACGGGTGTGCCCTGAATAGGCTTTCTCATTAATATCGTATTGAATAAAAAATTACTTATTAAAATCCCAATGGAGAAGATGACAATAGAAGAGTAAGGTGTGAGCTTTCCTGCTTCCGGAATTGAAAAATCTTTGATCATGCCGTTTACAACAAACCCATAGAACTGAGCCATGAGAACCCCTGCAATGATAGATATGATCAATCCCTTGGAAGAAACCTTTTGTTCACTGCCTGTAAGTTTTTTATAAGCCAAAGCATTTACCACAATTCCAATCGCGATGAGCACAACTCCTGAAAAAATTAACGTGGGATTGCCCGAAGGCACTTTCAAATAATTATCAATCACGCCCCAGATCAACGCAATGCCAATCCCCACTGGAAAAGCAACAGACATCCCTGCGATAGAGATTGCGGCTATCAATAAAATGTTGGCCAAATTAAAAATCACTCCGCCTAATAAGGCGGATGTGATACTTGCGCTTTCGGCTTGTTGAAGGTCTGCTACAAAGCTTCTTCCCTGGTCTCCGGTGCTTCCTAATGTAAAAGCAAAAAGCACCGACATAAGCAAAATCCCAATTACATAATCCCAATAAAACAATTCAAACCTCCACGACTTCTCGGCCAACTTTTGCGTGTTGGCCCACGAGCCCCAACATAACATGGTGATGATACAAAAAAATACGGCTAGTGAATAACTTTCGAGAATGAACATAACAAATGATTTTACTGACGAATAGCGACTACGGGTTTGTCTGAATAGGTAATTACTTCATCTATTCTTATTGGATATTTTTCGTCAGGATTTAGAATTTTTATTCTCACGGAATGTTTTTGGTTGGGCAACTGATATTTCCAATACGCTTCATACCTGCGGGTGGTGTAACTGGCGGGAAGTTCCACCGTCTCAATTAATTTGTCATCAATGTATAATTCTGTTTTGGCCACATACTTTTCTTCTGATGCCCACTTAGCAGTTTCTGCTCGTACCACAAATCCAATGCCTTCGAAATTAAAAGTAAGTTCGTCCGTCAGTTGCTTGCTTATGAATTGCTTATCAACAGGATGGTGACCAGAAAAGCTCTCTTCAAACCTTACTGCCTTTGGTTGCTGCACTTTGATGGTTATGTTATCACCAACCACTTTCCCTCCATTTTGCTGTATTACTTGCAAGGCATGATTAAATCCAACATCATACACATCATTCAGCGACATGGTAGTGTACTTAAAAGGAATAGGTTCTGCTTCAGTCAAGCCCATCTTCCAATAAGCTGGAATTTTATCGTAGCCTAACATGGTTCCTAAAATTCCTCCGGCCGATGAAGGATTGCAATCCGCATCCTGGCCAGCACGTGTTGTGATTTCCATCGTTTTCGTATAATCTCCATTGCCATATAACAAGCCCATCACTACATAAGCGGCATTAACAGTTGCATCAATGTTAAATGGAACAAAAACTCCTTCCGGGCAACCGATGTCTTGTGTCCACTTTTTTTCTATCTCAAACCAGGTTGACTTCCAATCAGCAGGATATTGATTGTGCCATTGAATTACATCGCTTATTGCTTTGTAGAACTTGCTTTCCTTCGGAATGGTTTTTAATCCCTCTCTTACAACATATCCAATATCATTAGAAGTAAAAGCAAGTGTGTACATGGCACCCATATACACGCCACCGTACCAGCCATCGCCATAGTTCATGATGTGACCAATTTTGTCACTGATTTCAGAAGCGGTATTGGGCATACCTGGTGACATGAGTCCCGCAAAGTCCGCTTCTATTTGGTAATCAATACAGTCGGCATGAGGATTATTGATCCAATGTCCTGATTCCGGAACAGGTATTCCATGAAGAATATTATAACGACCAGCCTGGTTTGCATGCCAGAGCACATAGCCAGCATTAGCATACGCTTTTGCAAATTCCTCTACTGGGGCATTCAATCCTTTCTTTTCAAATACGTCAACGAAGGTGAGATCCATGTAGATGTCATCATAAAGTCCTGGATTGTTGACCATGGTATTTTTCAAATATCCATCATACCATTTAATGGGTTGGTAGTCTTGCACCATGGTACCATTAAATTTAAATTCAATGGGACCACCAAAGGTTACGCCAATAGTTTGGCCAGCCCAGCCTCCTTTGATTTTATCTTTTAATGCAGCTTTTGTAATGTTAAAATCTTGCTTAATAACAGGCGGGTTAACTTTTTTGGTTTCCTGAGCAAATGAATTGCTTATAAAAAATAGTGAAAGGAAGATAGTAGTTATAAATTTCATGAACATGAGTTGTAAGTTTAATTGTTTAGTAATTCTTTCCGAAATGGTGCTGATGATTGTGCTCCCATTCTGGTAACTGATATCGCTGCCGCTCGATTAGCAAACTTAACTGCTTCATCCAATGATTGGTTTTCTGAAACGGCAACGGCCAGGGCACCATTGAAAACATCTCCCGCTGCTGTCGTATCCACGGGTGTTACTTTTGTTGTGGATACAAGTCTCCCTCCATCCTTGTTATAGATGTAAGCACCTTCCGAACCGAGGGTGATAACCACATTGACCACGCCTTTTTCATAAAGTCTTTTGGCTGCTCCTTGAATTGAATTTGTGTCTGTAATTTTAATTCCCAATAATATTTCCACCTCCGATTCATTAGGGGTTATGATGAATAACGCTTTGAGCAATTCATCAGGCAGCAACTGCGCTGGCGCTGGATTTAAAATTACTTTTTTTCTATGCTTTGAAGCAATCTTTGCAGCGTGGATGACCGTCTCTAACGGAACTTCGAGCTGCATAAGTATAATATCGGCTTGAGCAATTTCTTTATCAGCCTTCAAAAAATCATGAGGTGACAAAGTGCCATTGGCTCCTTGTGCTACTACAATAGTATTCTCGCCCTTGGCATCCACCGTTATTAAAGCAACACCGGAAGGTTGATTAGCATCTTCTATGATAAAATCAGTATTGATTCCCTCTTTACGAAATTGATGAAGGGCTTGTTTGCCGAATATATCGTTACCCGTTTTAGCAATGAACAAAACGTTTCCGCCCAGACGCGATGCGGCTACTGCCTGATTAGCTCCTTTGCCTCCGGGGAACATAAAAAAATTCCCTCCAAGAATTGTCTCACCCGGAAGAGGAAAGTGATCGGCTTTGATCACCATATCAGTATTTGAACTGCCAATTACAACGATGTTTTTTCTTTCGCTCATGATCAGCTTTAATATGGAAATGCATACTAATCTTTTCTATGATCAGGGGTATATCAAAATAGTAGCCAACTGTACAATCCTAACTATCTTAAAATTACTTAATTTGATCATTTTACGATATTTTCAAAGAATATAAAGACATTCCTATGGCACAATTTGAAGATCTTCATCTGCTTACACAATCACTTTCCAAGTCAGAAAAAAGATACTTCAAAATGACAAGTGCCTTGCAAGAAGGAGGAAAAGCCTATCGGTCTTTATTTGATTTGTTAGAAAAGGAGAATTCCCTTGAAGTAGTTAAAGCCAAATTTTTAAAGCAAGCTCCAAATGCAATAGTAGAAACAGCCGGTAAGCATTTGTATAAAATACTGATGCGCAGCTTGCGAATGTATGAAGCAGAAAGGAATCTGGATAATAGACTTCTGGGCCTTGTAGCGGAAATTAAAATCTTATTCAACAAAGGGTTGACAACACTTTGCTTCAGTGAAATCAACCGAGGCAAAAAATTGGCTCTTGAATCCGAAAAGTTTTTATTCTATTTGATGCTGGCTCGTATGGAACAGCAATTCTTAAGTGCTCTTCAATTTCCAGACATAGACGAGGCCACTCTGGTTGGCAAACAGGCTAAAATTAAAGATGTCCTTTTACAAGAGTCTTCCGTCCACGAACACAGTTCGCTATATGAACTTATTTCCTATCGCTACACCTATAACGGGCTCGTAAGAAGTGAAATAGACTCGCGTAAATTAAATGATCTTCTACTCGAAGAATTCCAAACGAATAGAGCTAAACTCTTTCGTTCATATAAATCAGATAAGTTCCACCTCCATTTTCAGGCGATCTATTTTTTGATGGCCGGAGATGCGACTCAAAGTCTGAAAGAATTCTATGCTCTCAACTCATTATTAGCAGAGAATAGAATTCATTTTGAAAACGACCCTATCCACTATCTCTACCTGTTGAATGGTATCCTCACAACCCTGCGATTGATAAAAAAGTATGAAGACATGAATTTCTTTATCGCGCGTCTCAAATCATTGTCAACTTCATCTGAAAGTACCGAACTGTTGCGAAGGCACTTCATATTATTTCACAGTACCGCTGTTCTGATCGACAATAAAAAATATGATGAAGCCCTGACAGTAGCTAAGGATATTGAAATATTTGAACCTCAAAGAACTGCATTCAATGTTGCTTCCATGACTCTTGTGCAAACCATTATTATTCATTTCTGGAAGAAAGAGTATAATTCAGCGCTGAAGTATTTAGGCAAACTTCAGGTAATTCCAGAAAAATATATGTCACCACCGGTTTATGTGCTAGGGCGGCTACTTTATCTTCTTCTGCATCTTGAATTAAATAATGAAGATCACCTTAGCTATTCAATCCGTTCCCTCGAAAGAAAACTAAAAAAATCTTCCCGAATGTTTAAGCTGGAAAAGCTAACACTTACGCTGGTAAGTAAGCTAATTGTTTCAGCTGACTCCAAGCAAGGATCTTTGCTCGAACACTATGTGGAAGACATTGATACATTGTCACGCAATCACCCTTATGAACTTCATTTACTTGCACTGTTCAACTTTCAGGAGTGGGCAAAAAGTAAAATCCAAAACCGAAAGCCTTAAGTATCGTAGTCGAAGCTCTTTCGATTCTTTTACCATTCCCAAATCGACAAGGAACGGTTCGCAAAATATTGAACCGTCCAACAAAAGTCATATCAATCGTTTTCGCTACTAACTGTTAGTTTGGAGTTAAAATTTTTTTAAACGATTTTGAGTCCATTCATAAAAATTGCTGCTGGCAACACATTAACTTTAGCCAAGCTATAACTATCTAATACCTTGAACGAAGAACAACAGAACGGTCTTTATCATCCACAGTTTGAAAAAGACTCGTGCGGTGTGGGCTTCATTGCTAACATCAAAGGAAGAAAGTCGCATCAAATCATCAGCGATGCACTCACCATGCTGGAACGTATGGCGCACCGCGGTGCCTGTGGATGTGAACCCAACACTGGTGATGGTGCTGGTATCCTTATACAGGTGCCACATGAATTCTATACCAACGAATGTCGCAAGCTCAATATTAAACTTCCAGCGTTTGGCCAATATGGAGTAGGTCTCGTGTTTCTCCCAAAAGATCACAAAGTGCGCGAAGAGTGCCGTAATGTATTGGCACGCCAGATCAAGAAGATGAAGATGACTTTGCTTGGCTATCGTCAGGTGCCAACAGGTCATCCTGATTTAGGTGAAACAGCTGTCAATGCTGAGCCTGTGATGGAGCAGATCTTTATCAAGCGGCCTGAAAATCTTTCTAATCCTGATGACTTTGAACGTAAGCTTTTCATTCTTAGAAAATATGCTACTCGCATTATCAATGAATCTGTTCACGGAGTAAACAACAAATTTTATTTCTCTTCACTCTCATATAAAACTATTGCCTACAAAGGCATGTTAACTTCTCACCAGGTGCGTCCGTATTTTCCTGATCTGGAAAATGAAGAAGTTGTTTCCGCCTTGGCTGTTATTCACTCTCGTTTCTCAACCAATACATTTCCTTCGTGGAGTTTGGCACAACCGTTCCGATTCATTGCACACAATGGTGAGATCAACACTGTGCAAGGCAATATCAACTGGCTGAAATCAAAAGAGGCATTCTTCTCTTCCCAATATTTTAGTCGCGAAGAACTGGATATGGTTCTTCCTATCTGTAATCCAGTTCAATCTGATTCATCCAATCTTGACAATACCATTGAAGTGCTTATGCATGCCGGTCGTTCATTGCCGCATGTGATGATGATGCTCATCCCAGAAGCGTGGGATGGCAACGAGCACATGAGTCAGGAGAAAAGAGATTTTTATGAATACCATGCCAACCTCATGGAACCATGGGATGGGCCTGCTTCTATAACGTTCACCGATGGAAAGATTGTTGGCGCAACTTTAGATAGAAACGGTTTACGCCCTTCGCGCTTCTTAGTAACAGATGATGACCGCGTGATCATGGCCTCAGAAGCCGGTGTGTTGGACATAGACCCCGCCAAGGTAATCAGCAAGGGCCGCTTGCAGCCAGGCAAAATGTTTGTGGTGGATCTGGAGCAAGGCCGTATCATCAGCGATGATGAACTTAAAAAAGATATTTGCACACGTCAGCCATACGGAAAATGGTTGAAGGATAATAAGGTGCGCTTGCAAGATCTTCCAGAACCAGGCGGAAGTTTTCATAAGTATGATCCCAACACGTTTTTAAAGAGACAGATTTCTTTCGGCTACACGTCAGAAGATTTACGCGTGATCATTGCGCAGATGTGTGAGAGCGGTAAGGAAGCGCTTGGTTCGATGGGAAGTGATATCCCATTGGCTGTGTTGTCTAATCAGGCACAACATTTATCAAGTTATTTCAAACAACTCTTCGCTCAGGTGACCAATCCACCCATCGATCCAATTCGCGAACGAATGGTAATGTCGTTGGCATCGCATGTAGGTGGATCGTTGAACTTGTTGGAAGAAACTCCCGAGCATTGCATCACCCTTGAGTTGCCTACTCCTATTTTATCAAATGGTGAACTGGAAAAGATTCGTTACATCGATCACCGCCATCTTCAGACCAAAACTATTTATACCTATTTCAAAGCAGACGGTCAACATGGCTCACTTGAAAAAGGACTTCAGCGTATTTGCCAATATGTGACCGATGCTATTGAAGATGGTTTCACGATCATTATTCTTTCCGATAGAAGTTTTGATAGCGGCCACGCACAAATACCGTCATTATTAGTAACAAGTGCTGTTCATCATGATTTGATACGTAAAGGACTTCGCGGAAAAGCTGGTATTCTTATCGAAGCTGGTGACGTTTGGGAAACTCATCACTTCGCAACGTTGATTGGCTATGGAGCATCGGGGGTGAATCCGTACCTGGTCTTCCAGACCATTCACGACATGAAGAAAAACAATCTGTTAAAAGAAGAGTTGACAGAAGAAAAAGCAATTTACCATTATAAGAAAGCGGTATCAGGCGAATTGCTCAAGATCATGAGCAAGATGGGCATCTCCACGCTTCAGTCATATCACGGTGCCCAAATCTTTGAAGCACTTGGCATCAGCAAGGAGGTTGTAGATGAATATTTTACTGGAACTGTATCGCGTATCGGTGGACTTACCCTGGATGACATCGCAAAAGAAGCCTTGGCGAAACATAAACTTGCTTTCCCGAAAACACCAAACTTAGCTCCACGATTAGAGGTAGGCGGTGTCTATCAATGGAAGCAGCGTGGAGAGGCTCACATGTTCAATCCGCAGACAATTCATTTGTTACAGCAATCCACAAAAGCGAATGATTATTCTCTTTTTAAAAAATATTCAAAACTTATTAATGAACAGAGCGAAAAAGCCATCACGCTTCGAAGTTTATTGAGATTTAAAAAAGGAAAATCCATTCCACTAAGCGAAGTAGAATCAAAAGAAAATATTTTCAAACGCTTTGCAACAGGCGCCATGTCGTTCGGTTCTATTTCACATGAAGCACACAGCACACTTGCCATTGCCATGAACCGCATAGGTGGAAAGAGCAATTGTGGTGAAGGTGGTGAAGATGAGATGCGATTCATTCGCAAAGAAAATGGCGACTGGGAAAACTCTGCCATCAAGCAAGTTGCTTCTGGCCGTTTTGGTGTAACCAGTTATTACTTAAGTAATGCCAAAGAATTACAAATCAAAATGGCGCAGGGGGCGAAGCCCGGTGAAGGTGGACAGTTGCCTGGTCACAAAGTTGATGATTGGATTGGTAGAGTACGTCACTCCACTCCAGGTGTTGGATTAATTTCACCTCCACCGCATCACGATATTTATTCGATCGAAGATTTATCGCAGCTCATTTTTGACTTGAAGAATGCCAACCGCGAAGCACGGGTAAGTGTGAAGTTGGTATCAGAAGCTGGCGTTGGAACAATCGCGTCTGGTGTGGCGAAAGCACATGCAGATGTTGTTTTGATTGCTGGCCACGATGGAGGAACTGGTGCATCTCCAATTAGTTCAATTCGTCATGCGGGTTTGCCATGGGAACTTGGCTTGGCAGAAACGCATCAAACATTAGTGCGAAATAAACTTCGCGGAAGAATAGTAGTTCAAACCGATGGTCAAATCAGAACTGGCCGCGACCTAGCCATTGCAGCAATACTCGGAGCAGAAGAATGGGGAGTAGCAACGGCAGCATTAGTAACAGCCGGGTGCATCATGATGCGCAAGTGTCATTTGAATACGTGTCCGGTTGGTGTGGCAACTCAGAACAAAGAATTGCGGGCACTTTTCACCGGTAAGCCAGAGTATGTGGTGAATTTGTTCTCTTTCCTAGCCGAAGAACTTCGCGAGATCATGGCCGAGCAAGGTTTCCGCACAGTCAATGAAATGATTGGTCAGGTAGATCGATTAGATGTAAGTGACCTTGAAAACAACTGGAAGCACGAGCACATTGATCTCGCTCCTATTTTATACAAAGAACCAATGAGTTTAGATACTGCTCTCTTCAAACAAGAAGAACAGGACCATGAACTAGGTGCTGTATTAGATTGGAAGCTTATTGAACGTGCTAAAGCAGCGTTGGAACATGCAGAACCAGTTGAAGGATCATTTGAAATTAGCAACAGAAACCGCGCGGTGGGCACAATGCTCTCCAATGAGATTTCCAAAGTGTATTTAGGTCCTGGTCTTCCCAAAGGAACCATTCATTACAAGTTCAAAGGCACAGCGGGACAAAGCTTCGCAGCGTTCGGTGCGAGTGGTTTGAAGTTTGAGTTGGAGGGTGACGCCAATGATTATTTCGGTAAAGGACTTTCTGGCGCTCAATTAATTTTATATCCCGATAAGCGCGCGAGCTTCGTTGCTTCACAAAATATAATTGTTGGAAACGTGGCTTTTTACGGAGCAACTTCTGGCGAGGCTTTCATTCGCGGATGTGCCGGAGAGCGGTTTGCTGTTCGTAATTCTGGTGTGAAAGTAGTAGTCGAGGGTGTTGGTGATCATGGTTGTGAATACATGACAGGTGGCGCAGTTGTCATTCTTGGTGAAACAGGAAGAAATTTTGCCGCTGGAATGAGCGGTGGTGTTGCTTACATCTTCGATAAAAAGAATTCCTTTAAAAAGAATTGCAACATGGAGATGGTGATGTTTGACCAAATGGATAGTGAAGACGAAGCCTTGATTAAGAAAATGATTCTTGATCACTTAACATTTACAGGCAGCGATGTTGCATCTGAATTGCTAAAGAACTGGCAAGAAACATTCGCACAGTTTGTGAAAGTAATGCCGATGGACTACAAAGTAGTTTTGGAAAAAAGAAAAGCAGAGAAAAAAATTGCTGTTAAAGTATAGAAATAATTTTCGGTAGCCATTGGCTAATCGACTTATTCAACATTGATTAATTATTATGGCCAAGCCAACTGGATTTTTAGAATTTAATCGTGAGACTGCTCCAAAGCGTGATGCAAAAGAACGCATTAAAGATTATCAGGAGATTGAAAAGAATGTCAATCAGGATCACACACAAAAGCAAGCTGCCCGCTGTATGGATTGTGGAGTTCCGTTTTGTCACAATGGTTGTCCATTGGGCAATAATATTCCTGAATTCAACGATGCCGTGTATCAGGGTAACTGGAAACTGGCGTATGAGCTATTAATTTCTACCAATAACTTTCCGGAGTTCACAGGACGCATTTGTCCTGCTCCTTGTGAAGCTTCTTGTGTGCTGGGCATTAACAAGCCCGCTGTGGCCATTGAGTTTATTGAAAAATCCATTATTGAAAAAGCATTTGAAGAAGGGTATGTTAAACCTCACATTCCATCTTCACGGAGTGGAAAGAAAGTTGCGGTCATTGGGTCAGGTCCAGCCGGACTTGCTGTAGCAGCACAATTAAATTCAGCTGGACATTTGGTTACTGTGTTTGAAAGATCGGATGAAGTAGGTGGGCTACTTCGTTATGGCATTCCCGATTTCAAACTGGAGAAGCGCGTGTTGGAAAGAAGAGTGCGCATGATGGAAGTGGAAGGCATTACGTTTGCTACAGGCGCAAATGTTGGTGTTAATATTCCAGTGCATCAGCTTCGTGAAGAGTTTGATGCGATTGTATTGAGTGGTGGTTCCACCATTCCTCGCGACTTACCGATTCTCGGAAGAAATTTCAAAGGGGTTCACTTTGCCATGGATTTTCTTACGCAACAAAACAGAAGAGTAAGCGGAAAGAAAGTTGAAGTGGAAGATATTTTCGCAACAAAGAAGCATGTTGTGGTGATTGGTGGCGGTGATACAGGTTCTGATTGTGTGGGTACATCCAATCGCCATGAAGCTGCATCTGTTACTCAAATTGAGATTTTATCAAAGCCACCAAAAGACAGAAACGAATCTATGCCTTGGCCCAGTTGGCCGATGATCTTACGCACCTCTACTTCGCACGAAGAAGGTTGCGAGCGTCAATGGTCGATTGTCACAAAAGAATTTATTGGTGATGCGAATGGAAATGTAACTGGTTTGAAACTTGCTGAGATCGAATGGAAGAAAGCCGAGCCGGGAAAGACACCTTCCTTTTCTGAAGTTCCTGGAACTGAAAGAACCATTCCTTGTGATCTGGCCCTTCTCGCATTAGGCTTCTTACATCCACAACGCCAGGGGTTGTTAGATCAACTTGGTATAGAGTTTGATGAGCGCGGCAATGTAAAATGTAAAGAATATCAAACCTCGGTAGAGGGTGTGTTCTCTGCTGGAGATATGCGCAGGGGTCAATCGCTGGTGGTATGGGCCATCAGTGAAGGAAGAGAAGCTGCACGTGCTGTAGATAAATATCTTGTTGGTGAGAGTCTACTGGAAGCAAAAGAAGAGGGTTTGTTGAGTGTAAGATAATATAACTCATTTAAAATGTATGTGGTAGTGGTTCTCTCTACTTTTAAACATCAGCCAAGCCTTTGATGGGAAGATGATGCCGCATACGAGATCTTTTATTTGATTTCCTTGTAGGATGCCCTACCTTGAATTTCAAACTCGATCTATGAAGAAATCTATTCCTCTCCTGCTCATAATTTTTTCCGTAAGCTTTTCTTTTGCCCAATCCCTCACCAAGAAAGAAAAAGAAATTCTCCAGCTTATTGATAAGAATCATACTGAGTCTGTTGCCTTATTGAAAAAAGCTGTTAACATAAACAGTGGAACTAACAACCTGAAGGGTGTGCGTGAAGTCGGACAATTGTTCGATGTCGAATTCAAGAAAGCTGGATTTGAAACAAAGTGGATTGACATGCCAACAGAGATGAAACGTGCGGGCCATCTCTTTATAGAAAAGAAAGGAACCAAAGGCAAGCGTCTTCTTCTGATAGGGCACTTGGATACGGTATTCGAACCCGATAGTCCGTTTCAAACATGGGTAGATCAGGATTCTGTTGCTTTGGCTCCAGGTGCCAACGACATGAAGGGCGGAGATGTTATAATACTGTATGCGTTGAAAGCATTGCAAGAAGCAGGTGCCTTAAAAGCTGCTCAATTAATCGTTGCCCTGCATGGTGATGAAGAGAATGGTGGCGATCCTGATTCCATCAGTCGTAAAGACATTGTTGATGCTGCCAAACGAAGCGATTATGCACTCGCATTTGAAACGGCAACTGGTTTTGGCTTTGGAACTGTCGCACGCAGGGGATCCAGTGGTTGGCAATTAAATGTTAAAGGCAAACGCGCTCACTCGGGTGGAGTTTTTTCGCCAAGCACTGGTGCAGGAGCTATCTATGAAGCTTCCCGAATCCTGAATGATTTTTATAAAGAGCTTCCGGAAAAGTATTTGACGTTCAATCCAGGTATTATTGTAGGTGGCTCCACCGCGGAACTGGAATCTTCCAATGGACAAGCTTCTGGAAAAAGTAATATCGTTGCGGAAACAGCGATTGTAAAAGGTGATCTGAGATTCATCTCAGAGGATCAAAAAATTCAAGCCAGAAAAAAGATGATGGAGATCGTGAGTCGTCATTTACCCATGACCGATGCAACCATCACGTTTGAAGACGGCATTCCCTCCATGCCACCTACAGATGGAAACTATCAATTGCTTTCTACCCTGAGCAAAGTAAGTATAGACCTTGGAATGGGAGAAGTAAAACCATGGGATCCCGGCCAGCGAGGAGCTGGCGATATTTCGTACATCGCACCTTATATTAGCGGCATCGATGGGCTAGGTGCTATGGGTCGTGGAGCGCATACTTTAAATGAAACAATTGATTTGAGGACCTTCAAAGACCTGACCAAACGAGCTGCCATCCTAATTTATAGACTGACAAGACCTTAACGATTCGCTAATGATTCCTACTTTTACAACTGTCAATTAAAAATATACTGTATGAGTTTCCGCATCGAAAAAGACACCATGGGCGAAGTACAAGTGCCTGCCGACAAATATTGGGGCGCACAGACAGAACGCTCACGAAACAATTTTAAAATAGGACCCGAGGCCAGCATGCCAAAGGAAATCATTTATGCCTTTGGCTATTTGAAGAAAGCGGCTGCCATGGCTAATCATGAACTTGGCGTTTTAGCGGCTGATAAAAAAGATATGATCGCGAAAGTCTGCGATGAAATTGTGGCCGGTAAATTAGATGATCAGTTTCCATTAGTGATCTGGCAAACCGGTTCTGGAACACAGAGCAACATGAATGCAAATGAAGTAATCGCTTACCGTGCTCATGTGATATCAGGCGGAAAATTGACAGACGAAAAGAAAGTTCTACATCCAAATGATGATGTAAATAAGTCTCAATCTTCAAACGATACATTCCCAACGGCCATGCACATTGCTGCCTACAAGCAAGTGATGGAAATTACCCTTCCGGGGATGAAGAAGCTGCGTGACACATTAGCTAAAAAATCATCGGATTATAAAAACATCGTAAAGACTGGTCGCACTCATTTTATGGATGCAACTCCTCTTACATTAGGTCAAGAGTTTTCCGGTTATGTGCAACAAATTGATAACAGCATTCGTGCCATTAATAATGCATTGCAAGCTGTTAGTGAATTGGCACTAGGCGGAACAGCCGTGGGAACAGGATTAAATACACCTAATGGCTACGATGTGTTGGTCGCCAAAAAAATTGCTGAGTTGACAGGATATCCTTTCATTACTGCTCCCAATAAATTTGAAGCGCTCGCAGCACACGATGCCATGGTTGAACTATCAGGCGCATTGAAACGCGCAGCGGTATCGTTCATGAAAATTGGAAATGATATCCGTATGTTAAGCTCTGGTCCTCGTTCAGGTATTGGAGAAATTGTTATCCCCGATAACGAACCAGGTTCATCTATCATGCCCGGCAAAGTAAATCCCACTCAGCCGGAAGCATTAACAATGGTATGTGCACAGGTGATGGGTAATGACGTTGCCGTGTCTATAGGCGGTTCAATGGGACATTTTGAATTGAATGTTTTCAAGCCGGTAATTGCTTCCAATGTTCTTCAATCTGCCCGATTAATTGGTGATGCCTGCGTTTCATTCAACGATAAATGTGCTGCTGGCATTGAACCTAACCTGGCAATCATTAAACAGCACATGGAAAACTCTCTTATGCTGGTGACATCCCTTAACACGCACATTGGCTATGAAAACGCAGCTAAGATTGCAAAGAAAGCGCACAAGGAAAATAAGACGCTTCGCGAAGCAGCGGTAGAGTTAGGGTTAGTCACTTCACAACAATTTGATGAGTGGGTGCGACCCGAAAAGATGGTGGGTAGCCTGGAAAAATAAAGCTCAAACTACCTTCAATTGACCTATGGTTCGATCGGTAAACTGATTAGAATGCCATAATGTGAGGTATAAATAAATATATTTCTTACTTTTAACATTGAATTAAACCAAATTGAAATGAAAACTAGAGTATTGTTCCTCTGCCTGGCTTTATTTTTTTCCGGCTCCCAAGTTTTCGCCCAACTCTCCAAGGCTGAGAAAAAGGAATGGAAAAAGAAAGCCAAAGAATTTTCTAAGAACCCAGCTAACTTGAAGCAACTTACAGAAGACAAGCAAGCGGCCGACAACTCCGTGGGTGAATTGACCACACAAAACAAGCAGTTACAATCATCGCTCAGTGATAAGGATGCAAAGATTACTGAATTGCAAGACCAGATTTCACGCATGCGGTCTGAACTCACTACCGTTAATGCTGAACTTACCCAACTGAAGTTGACTCCTGTTATCAATCCAATGGATTTTTCAAAAGGTGTAGTATTTAAAGTACAGGTAGGTGCCTTTAAGAATAAAGACCTCTCTAAATATTTTGAAAACAACCCAAATTTCGGAGGTGAAGCTGGAGATAAGGATAAGAATGAGCCACAAAAAATTACCATTGGTATTTTTCGTGACTACTGGGAAGCCGACACATTCAAAAAATATATGCGCGATATGGGAGTGAAGGATGCGTGGATCGTGCCTTATAAAGACGGAACCCGTGTTGAAATAAAAGATGTATTGGAAGGAGTAACATCAGATAAGGAAGAAAAACCTGCAACTAACTAGATCTTAACTTTAACGTATAAGTTTTAAGCAGCACTTGTGCTGCTTTTTTTATTAATTCAATTCAGCAGTGTCAATTACCCTTACCTGATAAAAGATCAGTTTCCTATTCTTACTTTTACGAGATGTTGCGTTTACTGTTCACCATTTTTTTAATCACATCCCTACTTGGATCTGCAATAAGTCAAGTAAGGCACAACAGCCTGGTAATTGAATCACATCAAACATATGACTTTGGTGAGGCTACCGATATTCTTGTGGTGGACACGCTGATCATGAAAGATTCCTCTTCCATCAAGTTAAACTATGTGAAAGATGACAATTATATTCATTGCAAAAAGTTGATCATCGGAAAGGGTTGCAAAATTATAGGTTACGGTGAACCCGGAAGAAAAGCAAAAGATGGTGGAAAAGGATACAGTATTGATGGACCCTGTCAAAATGGAACAAACGGCAGAAATGGTGCTCGCGGAGGGGATGGCATCAACGGTAATAATTTATTCCTGTACACAGATGAAATAGCGTTTAACGGAACTCTTTCAATCGACCTTTCTGGTGGCAATGCTGCTGATGGTGGTAAGGGAGGAGACGGAGGGGGAGGAAGCTCCGGGACCCGGCTTTGTTCTGGTGGAAATGGTGGAAATGGTGGAAATGGTGCCCCGGGTGGAAATGGTGGAAATTCTGGTAATCTTACACTTCGTTGCAAGCAATGTCTGGATTTACGAAATGAACTTGGCAAAGGATTACTTGTGCGTGTTTATGGTGGATTAGGTGGATTAGGTGGAGAGGGAGGTTCACCGGGGCTTCCGGGTATTTTAGCAACCGGTACTTCTGAACAAGATGGAAAGCATGGTCTTCGTGGAAAGAATGGAACAGACGGTGTGCGCGGAAAAAATGGAGCAATCAACTTCGAATAAATCATGAGCAAGCGCTGGATCTACAAACCCACTCCCGCCCCTGCCGAAGTTGATGCCCTGAGCAAAAGCATCAATATTAATTCTCATTTATCAACCATTCTACTTCATCGTGGCATTGCCGATTTTGAGTTGGCAAAAAAATTCTTCCGCCCTTCGCTCGATCAGCTTCATGATCCTTTCCTGATGAAAGACATGCAAGAAGCTGTGGAAAGATTAAAAAAAGCGATTGACCTAGGTGAAAAAATCTTAGTCTATGGCGATTATGATGTAGACGGCACGACATCTGTTGCTCTTGTCTTCAGTTATCTCAGAAATTTCTATTCCAATTGTGATTATTACATTCCTGATCGCTACAGCGAAGGATATGGTGTATCCGAGGCGGGGATTATCTGGGCGGAGGAGAATGGTTTTTCATTAATTGTTGCCCTCGACTTGGGTGTGAAAGCCTCAGATATGGTAAAGCTTGCCAATTACAAAGGCATTGACTTTATCATTTGTGACCACCATATGCCAGGGGAAAGTATTCCTAATGCTGTCGCGGTCCTTGATCCAAAACGAGAAGATTGCAATTACCCGTTTAAAGAATTGAGTGGATGCGGTATTGGTTTCAAATTATTGCAGGCTTTTGCACGTAGCTACCGAACCGAAGATGAGATCTATGAATATATAGACCTGGTGGCAGTAAGTATTGCATCTGACATCGTTCCTGTCAATGGAGAAAACAGAATACTCACACACTTTGGCCTTCAAAAGCTTAATCAAAATCCATTGCCAGGATTAAAAGCATTAAAAGATATCGCAGCCATCAAGAATGATCTGGATGTTTCGGGTGTTGTTTTTACCCTTGGCCCTCGCATTAATGCGGCTGGAAGGGTAGCTCACGCAAAGGGTGCTGTTGAATTGTTGATTTCTAAAACAGAAGAGGAGGCCAATGCTTTTGCTGAAAAGGTAAATATCAAAAACGACCTAAGAAGAGAGTTTGATACCACCATTACCGAGGAAGCCATTGCCATGATTGAAGGCGATGAAGAGCAACGCACAGCAAAATCTACAGTTCTTTTTAAGAATACCTGGCACAAAGGAGTAATTGGCATAGTTGCTGCTCGGTGTGTGGAGAAATATTATAGACCCACTGTGATACTGACTGAATCCAACGGAAAGATAACCGGCTCCGCCCGCAGTATAAAAGACTTTGATTTGTATGAGGCGATTACTAGATGTGGCGATTTGTTAGACAAATTCGGGGGACATAAATATGCAGCCGGCTTAACAATGGATCTAAGCAACTTGGAAGCATTCCGTCTTCGTTTCGAAGAAGTTGTATCTTCCTCATTAACTGAAGAAATGTTAATCCCTGTAATTGAAATTGATCTGCCCATTAGCTTTGATTCTCTAACTCACAAATTCAATTCTATTTTAAAACAAATGGCTCCTTTTGGCCCTGAAAATCATAGACCTGTATTTGAAAGTAAAGATGTTTATGTGTTAAACTCACTTGCCAGCTTTAAAGACAAACATCTCCGTTTTCTGGCGGCCGAAGAAAACAATGACACGGTCTTCAATGCCGTTGGCTTTGATATGATGGAACATTATACACGAATGGCTAGAGGTGATCGCTTTAGGATGGCATATACAATGGAGGAAAACACATTTAATGGAAATACTTCCCTGCAACTGAGAATTAAAGACATTAAATTTGAGTAGTATGATCTTGCGCGCTAATCACCTTATTAAGAAATACAAAAAACGCATAGTTGTCAACGATGTATCTGTACAGGTAGGGCAGGGAGAAATTGTTGGATTACTCGGTCCAAATGGCGCAGGAAAAACGACAAGCTTTTACATGATTGTGGGGTTGATCAAACCCAATGGAGGGGAGATTTTTTTAGATGACCAAAACATTACTGACCTACCGATGTATCAACGTGCCAAGCTGGGCATCGGTTATCTCGCTCAGGAGGCTTCTGTCTTTCGCAAACTCACGGTAGAAGAAAATATTCTAGCTCCGCTTGAAATGCGGGACATGAGCAAGAAAGACCGTAAAGAAAAAGTGGAAAAGCTGTTGGAAGAATTTAGTCTCACTCACGTGCGCAAAAATCTGGGCATGGTTCTTTCAGGTGGCGAGCGCAGAAGAACCGAAATCGCGAGGGCCTTGGCCGTGGATCCAAGTTTTGTGTTATTGGACGAACCCTTTGCCGGGGTGGACCCGATAGCTGTAGAAGAAATTCAGGGAATTGTATCACGATTGAAAAAGAAAAATATCGGCATTCTCATCACCGACCACAATGTCGATGAAACACTTTCAATTACTGACCGCGCCTATCTCATGGTAGAGGGGAAACTTTTCAAAGCTGGATCATCAGAAGACCTTGCTAACGATCCATTGGTTCGCAAAGTCTACCTGGGTCAGAACTTCCAGTTGCGAAAACCAAGAGTAGAAACTCCTCAGTCAATTGATTCCTCAAGTGGTCCTGTCGCAAAGGATCACATCTCTTAAAATTTCTTACATGGCTGCATAGAATTAGCAATTCGTTTTTGCTAATGATCTATCTAAGATTACTTTTGGGGTTCTGCCTATATGCAACTACTAAATTCCTTTCTCACCTGGGTCATGAAAAAGCGTATCCACCAGATAGAGCTGTTCATAAAATACCCGCTTGAAGTGCAGGATGAAGTGCTGAAGAAACTCTTGAACACCGCCCAATCAACTGAGTTCGGCAAGCACTATGGATTTGATGACCTTATCAATTATGATGAGTACAAAAATCGTGTTCCTGTTCACACCTATGAGCAACTATTCCCTTATATAGAACGACATATGAGGGGTGAACAAAATATCCTATGGCCTTCGGAAATAAAGTGGTTTGCAAAATCCTCGGGTACAACCAACGCTCGCAGTAAATTCATTCCGGTTTCACCAGAGGCACTTGAGGATTGTCATTTTAAAGGAGGTAAAGATTTACTCTCCATTTATGTCAATAACTATCCAGACACCCAGATTTTTTCAGGAAAGGGACTAGGTGTTGGAGGAAGCCATCAGGCTAACGAGTTTGACCCTAGCTCCTCTTCGTTCTATGGCGATGTCTCAGCCGTATTAATGAAAAATCTTCCTCCGTGGGCACAGTTTATCCGAACACCAAGTCTTGAGGTTGCCTTAATGACCAACTGGGAAGAAAAAATCGACATGCTTTCCCGTGAAACCGCTAACGTAGATGTACGTCATATCTCAGGTGTGCCAACCTGGACAGTACTGCTGATACAGCGCATCATGGAGCTACAAAAGAAAAGCAACATTCTGGAAGTTTGGCCAAACCTTGAAGTCTTTTTTCATGGTGCAGTTGCGTTTGGGCCTTACCGAAATCTTTTTAAAACATTAATTCCAGGAAATCAAATGCGCTATTGGGAAACCTATAATGCAAGTGAGGGCTTCTTTGGCATACAAGACCGAAAAGATTGTGAAGATCTATTGCTCATGCTTGACTATGGCGTGTATTATGAATTCATTCCTGTTGATGAATTGGAAAATGAATATCCCCATGTGATCAACCTTAGTGAAGTAGAAATAGGAAAAAACTATGCGATGGTTATCTCCACCAACGCAGGACTGTGGAGATACAATATCGGAGATACTGTAAAGTTTACCAGCACCTCTCCGCATCGAATAAAAATTTCCGGACGAACCAAGCACTTTATTAATGCCTTTGGGGAGGAAGTAATAATTGAAAATGCTGAGACTGCTATTTCAAGAGCATGTGAATTAACTGGTGCCGTTATTGACAACTTCACCGCTGGCCCCGTGTATCTTGAGAAATCAAAACGAGGTGGTCATGAGTGGATCATTGAGTTTATAAAAGAACCACAAAATAATGATGACTTTGCGAAAATCCTGGATGATACGCTTCGAAAAATCAATTCAGATTATGACGCTAAACGCATGCAAAACCTCGCACTCATTGCCCCAAAAATACATCATGTGCCAGAAGGTACATTTTACAATTGGATGAAGATGCGCGGCAAACTTGGTGGACAACATAAAGTGCCGCGTCTTAGTAACTCACGAGAGATTTTGGAAGAGATTCTGGAGATGATCCATCCTAAAGTATGAGACTTGGCCGTAATTCCAGCATAATTATGCATCTCTCCATTTAATACCACAACCTATTGCTTTTGTTTTGCTAGTTGCAACGGGTTTACCCGACAATAATGCATCCACAGCATCTTCTACGTAGCGTTTCGTAACAGACGAAGCATTGCGTGCATTATCATCGATAGCACCTATATAGGCAACCTTCAGTGTATTTTGCAACTTGGTCAACACAAAAACATGAGGTGTATTGGTAGCCCCGTACGCCTTGGCAATCTGCTGTGTCTCATCTATGAGGTAAGGGAAATCGTAGCCTTTCTTTTTTGCATACTTCACCATATCTTCAAATGAATCGCCAGAAGATTCTTCAGAAGAGTTAGCATTGATGGCAAGCAGTGGAAAATCTTTGGCGTATTTTCTATTAAGCGCAAGAATGCGATCGTTGTAGGCCTTAGAATATGGGCATGTGTTACAGTCAAAAATTATAATAAATCCTTTGGCCTCTTTATAATCAGCAAGTGAAACCATCTTACCATTCACATTTTTAAGCATGAAATCAGTGGCTGTATCGCCCACTTCATAACCGTTTTTTACTGGGCTTGCTGCTACCAGCAAAGCAAGACTAAGCGCAAATAAAAGATTTACTGTCTTCATATATCTATTGAGTTTTTAGATTTGATTTATAATTTAACTTCGCCAATAAGTTTCTCAAGATCACCTTCTTTCATCGCAGCATTCACAAACCTGCGCACGCCCGTCTTCGTATTAATGATCAATGTTGCCGGCAGCGCGCCAGACCAATTTTTATCAATTTTATTGATCCACGAATTAGGATCAACTGCATCCAAAATAACGACTCTAGATTGTATTTTTTTTCGATCGATAAATTTGTAGACCTTTTCCGGACTTGGGTCCAGGTCGATATCCATACTGACCAAGGTTATCTTGACGGTTTTATCGTCCTGATTTAATTTCTCAAACAAAGGCAACTCTTTCACGCAGGGGGCGCACCAGGTAGCCCAAAAATTATAGATAAGAACCTGATCTGAAGGTTTCGCCATCTCACTTTGAAGCTTATCCAATTTCATTATCTCCGCCTTTTGAGCTAACGCCAAGTGAAAGGCTAAGACGAATACGCCAAACACCAAAATTCTTCTTGTCATGACCTGAAATATGTTAATAGCAAATGCGAAGTTACCTTACTTTCTGAAAATTAAACGGACTCCAAATTTTGGTTGGCTACGGGTGTCCTGACATTTTCAAAAAGACCTAAAATTCAGGCACTTATGAGAGATAAATTTAGCTTGCAATAGTATTCCACAAAAATCATCACTTATCCACATTAAGGGAATATTAGCTCTTATTTAATTGATAGTCTGATATTTAGATGTATCTAAGTCAATCAGTTCTTTGTGGACAACTCAGGAACACTCCAAAATGCCTCCTAAAAAATGCCTGTATTTCTAATATTCAGATATTCAGACGCATATAAAATTTGCAGGGTTATTTATAGGGTTTTTCAATGTTATAACACAGATCAACCTTACCGTATTAAATCCTAAATTCTCTTCGCTTTACCCTGCAACAATTTCCGAGCTATGCTTATAAACGAACAAATAAAAAGCTATCACAGAGACGGCTATCTCGTTCTTAAAGGTTTGTTCACCAAAGCTGAAATCGATAATGGAACTGCGCTGCAAGGTGCAAGCAGAATCGCTTTCTAAAGCTGACTTTCTAAAAAAAGAAAATGACCTTGCCCTAAAAGAAACCAGATGGGAAAAAGTGAAGTTAGGCATGGATTAAACTTTTTATATAAGAGGTTTCAATAGCGGCTTCTATCCTGTTATATTTCTCCTGTCAATTGCACCTACTCTCATGAAGCCAAACGTATTTACAAAGTTATCCCTCATGATGCTCCTCGAATATTTCATTTGGGGATCATGGTATGTAACGATGGGAACGTATATGTCAGAATTTCTTCATGCATCAGGTGTGCAGATTGGTGCTGCCTATGGTGCGCTAGCCATCGCTACCATGATCTCACCCTTTTTTGTAGGCCTGGTGGCGGATCGGTTTTTCGCTGCGCAAAAGATCATGGGGATTTTGCATATTATTGGTGGATTGCTCTTGTACTTTGCCACACAAATTTCTGACAACACAGCTTTCTATTGGGTGATTGTTTTTTATTCGTTGCTGTACATGCCGACTATCGCGTTATCCAATAGTATCGCTTTCCAGCAAATGACTGACCCCGGAAAACAGTTTCCATGGATTAGAGTATTTGGAACCCTGGGATGGATCATAGCTGGCTTTATGATCGGAAATCTTGGCATCGAAAAATCTGCTTCCACTTTTCACATGGCCGCTATTGCTTCTGTTGCGCTTGGATTGCTGAGCTTCATACTGCCAAACACGCCACCTAAAGGTAAAACGGCTGAGGCCAGTGCATCAGGTGCTTTTGGAGCCGATGCTCTTGTGTTGTTTAAAGACAAAGCCTACTTAATCTTTTTCATTGCCGCCATACTCGTGTGTATTCCGCTCTCTTTTTATTACGGTTTTGCTAATCTTTTTTTGAATGAAGTCGGAATGAACAATGCCGCAGGTAAAATGATTTTGGGACAGGTTTCTGAAGCAGTGTTTATCCTTGCTATACCTTTTTTATTTAACAGCATTGGAGTAAAAAAGATGCTGTTATTGGGAATGACAGCGTGGATACTCCGCTATGTTTGTTTTGCGTTCGGTAATGTGGACGTTAACCTTTGGATGTTATATGCCGGCATTATCCTCCACGGTATTTGTTATGATTTCTTTTTTGTGACCGGATACATGTACACCGAAAAGAAAGCCGGGGAAAAAATCAAAAATGCCGCACAAGGTTTATTCACATTTGCCACCTATGGCGTAGGTATGTTTATTGGAACGGGGTCCTCCGGTTTTGCCGTTGATTATTATACCATCGATGGTGTCCATCAGTGGAAGGAAATATGGTTTGTGCCAGCAGGTGTTGCCGTTATTGTACTTATATATTTTGTTTTGTTTTTTAAAGAGAAGAATGCAAACGTTAACCGTTAATGGTTAAACGTTAAAAGGAATTCAATACGGCCACGATTAACTTATAACGATAAACTACTATGAACATCGCCATGCTCGGTTCCGGTTTCATCGGAAGATTTTATGCGGACTCGCTTCAAGGGTACAGAAGCAAAGACAAAATTGTGAGCATCTATTCGCGCAAAGAGGAAAGTGCGAAGAAATTTGCGACTGATTATAAAGTTGGCTTTGCTACAACAGACATGGAGGCTGCGATCAACAGGCCAGAAGTGGAAGTGGTCTGTATATCATTGCCTAACAATCTGCACGAGGCAGCTGTGATTCTTTGCTGTAAACATAAAAAGGCCGTTATCTCAACCAAGCCATTAGGTCGCAATGCCGGGGAAGCAAAGCGAATGCTTGAAGCTGTTGAGGGGGCAGGAATTTTCAATGGCTACCTGGAAGATTTAGTATACACGCCAAAATTCATCAAAGCACACGAAAGCGTGAAGAACGGAGCGCTTGGAAGAATTCTTTGGGCAAAATCAAGAGAGACACATCCTGGTCCTCATAGCGATTGGTTTTGGGATATCGAACAAGCTGGTGGTGGTTGTATCCTAGATCTTGGCTGTCATTGTGTGGAGATTGCACGCAGCTATATTGGCAAAGACATTAAGCCCGTAGAAGTAATGTGCTGGGCCGATACACAAGTAAAACCAATTGATGCAGAAGATCACGCGATTGGCATGGTGAAATATGAAAACGGTGCGATCGGTCAGTTTGAGGTAAGCTGGACGTTTCGTGGGGGGCTGGATCTACGCGATGAAGTAATGGGCACAGAAGGAACGATTTGGACAAATAGTTTCTTGCGGACAGGGTTTGAAATGTTCACAACGGGCAAAGCCGCAAATTATGTTTCCGAAAAAGCAGAAAGCGATAAGGGCTGGTTATTTCCTGTAGGTGATGAATTAAATGAATTAGGTTACAACCACATGTTCATGGATATGTTCAATTCTATGGAACAGGGCAAGCAGCCTAGAGAAACGTTCTATGACGGGTATGTTGTTAATTCTATTTTGGATGCTGCTTATCGTTCCGTTAAAACCAAACAATGGGAACCAGTAAAGCTTGACATCTGGCGCGGAAAGGTTGGCGTAAGCAAGGACAGTCACCTGGTAGAGTATGATGCTGATCATTATTTGGTGAAAGAAGAAGTGACGCACTATGGTGCGAAGAAGTTGATTCTTAAAAACAAGAAGACGGGCAAAATCTTTGAAAGAGCAGAAGGATAACTCGTTTTGACACCTCACGAACAAGAAGTCATAACTATCATCAGTCAGGCTATCGAATCGAAAAATCTGATACGGTTCTGGTATGAGAATACAACAACGGCTCATAAAGACTGGAGAGTTGTGGAGCCTTATGTAATTGGAAAGTTCTCTAAAAAATTTCTGCAACTATCCGCCTGGAGTGTGCCTACCATGGAGCAACTCTACAACGGACAAAAGGAAAGTTGGAAGGCTTATATCTTAAGAAGCATTTCGCAGGTTCAAATTCTTGAACAACAATTTGAGGTGAGATCAGATTATGATCCTACTGGGAATGGCATGTCGGAGATTATCTCTGGTGTGAAGGAGTGATTGCGTTCTTGGTTAGGCGCAATTATCAAACAAATTTCTAGCTTTAGGAAAAAAACTAAATGCGAAGAGTTATACTATTCCATCTCTTCTTACTTTTTTTTGGTTACTCCTTTTCTCAAAATAAAACAGGGGCCGGGTACTACATTACAAACGAACACGATACCATTAGGGGCTATATTGAATATCGAAACAACTATAATACAGAATTTAAATTCAGGGTCACCCCAAAAGCAAGAAGTAAAATAGTAGCTAGTGAGGATGTTATTGGATTCACATTTCTAAATAGCAGAGTTTTTCAAACACTAGATTTTGCGAGTGAGTTGACCAATCACCCCGTTTTTGCTCAGGTTCTATTAACCGGTGATATTGACGTTTACAGGCACCATGGCAAACTTTTAGTGGATGGAGGTGGAATTAACAAATTCCGTTTCGAGAAGGCTAAGCCGAAACCAGATGACGAAGCCAAAGAGAACTATCAAAAAAACGTTGGTTACTTCAACATTCTTTTTCACGAATGCCCCGAAGTGCTTACTAAGGCCCGCACCGTTGGAATAAGTTCGAATAGACTTATCGACTGGGTTGAGGAATACCACGACTGTAAAAATATTCCTTATACTAAACTTTTGATAAAAGAAAAAAAACAAATCGATTTTGGTATATCGGTCGGCTTTTCAAAGTCAACCATAAATTACCCACCAATTAATGTTTATGACTACAAAGATGGATATGATCCATACGGGTATTTAGGGCGATCTATCTTTGAACAGTCTCCTCCGTCAATGGCGATAAGTTTTCATTACATTTACCGGGGTAGAAGGCCAGCTGCCGTAGTTGCCTTTCAGCAGGAATTATCTTTCGCTAAAGCTTCTTTCTCGGGTAAATCAAATGACGCGTGGCAAGCTCCATTCTATACCGGCTTAGAAAAGAGCACTACAACAATTAAATTTTCGATGATAGATTATAAGTTTGGTCTTCGTTTTACTGCAAGGTCAAATCTTATAAATCCATATATAGGTTTCGGTCTAGCTTTTACCCAATTTATAAAAAAAGTCAGTACCTCCGATGTTACTTATGTAAGTGGAAATACAACGCGTATAGGAGAACGCAATCCCCTTGAGTATAAGAATACCGGTGGAGTGTGGGCCAATGTGGGCCTAAGTAAACAGCTTGGGAGATATAAAATCTTCGCGGACATGATGACTGAGAATACATACTTGGGCAATTCGGGTGTTTGCAACACTTTATACACGCGCCTGGGCTTTCTTTTCTAAGTCATACTTTCCTTGCCGAAGATGTGACAGGTTTATTTGCAAAGCATATCTCTACAACTTTGATTTAATCAAAATTAATCGAGGCAAAAGGTTCTTCTGTATTTACAATTTATCTTTTGCCCTTCTAACCTAATTCATACTTTTTCTTAAAGGCCAATGGGTTCTGTCCTGTTACTTTTTTAAAAACCTTATTAAAATACGAGATGCTTTCAAAGCCACATTGAAAGCATGTTTCAGTAATGTTATTATCCAGCCGTAATAGTTTTTTAGCTTTGTCTATGCGGTAATGATTTACAAATTCAGTAAAGGTTAATCTTGTCATTCGTTTAAAATACCGACAGAAAGCAGCGTTCGTAAGATTGCTTAACTTGGCCACCTCAGTAATGTCGATTTTGCGCTGGTAATGATTGTCTATTAATTGAAAGATTGTTCTGAGACGTCCTTGCTCTTTTTGATTATGAGGATTCACGACCGGATGGGTGTGTAACAATTCCTTATCTTCAGCTTGAGATAATAGCTGTAGGATGCTTAGCATTTCCAAAAACTGATCAAAGTAGTTTAACTGATACAGTTTTTTAAGTCGAAGGCAAACAGCTGCCTTAGTCGATCCGCCAAATGCTACCCCATGTTTTGATTGTTCAAAAAGATTTTGGATAGATAATAACTCAGGCACCGAAATAAAAGAGTCCCTTAGAAAATCCGGTTTTATATGAACAACTATTTTTTCGTAAGATCCTTTAATCCCATAATCAAAATTGAGATGTGGAATATCCGAACCTATAAAAACTAAATCACTTCCCTGAAAGCGAGAAATGTGTTCACCAACGTGTCGAGTGCCATCGGATCCATCCAGAAAAACAAGCTCATATTCAGGATGAAAATGCCAAAAGAAGAAGTCACTTAAATTGGGATTTACCAATAGACGAAATGAGCTACTCGTATTTGCCACAATTTGCTCCAATTCTGTTTTCATATCATAATTTAAATAGAATTGTCATAAGGATGGGTAAGTTTAATTGCCAAAAGTCAATATTGTTCAAAAAATCATCAATTGCGGAGTAGAAATCCAATCTGGCTAAAATTACCTTCGATGAAATATTAGATTTAAAAAACTACTTCTATGGAAAATTATAAGACCATGGCTCCATCAAATAGTCCTAATAAAAATCATAAGGATATTCCGGGCAATCCATCTACAGCAACGAGCAGCAAAATTAGATTAAGCGACAGATCAAACGGAAAACCATTGCGAATCTTAAGCGAAGAAGACTGGTCGTTTTGGATTCAAAATGGTTATGTCGTTGTTAAAAATGCCGTGCCTCGTGAACAGGCTCTTGGTACTGCAGATTTCATTTGGGAGTTTGAGGAAAAGGACAAGAATGATTCCTCCTCCTGGTACACCGCACCACGAGCAGACATGGAAATGAAAGAACTTGTGGGAACAGGTATGGTAGAAGTGTATAACCACCAAATGCTGTGGAACAACAGACAAATGAAAAAAGTCTATGATGCTTTTGTTGATATCTGGGGAACAGAAAAATTATGGGTCACCATTGACCGTGCTAACCTCAACTTTCCTATCCGTCCAGGATTTGAATACAAAGGTTTTATTCATTGGGATTATGATCCTGAAACCAAACCTCAAAATGTGCAGGGCGTGTTAGCGCTAGCCGATCAAGATGACGAGAACATGGGAGGATTTCAGTGTATACCTGAATTATACCGCACCTATGATACATGGAAATTAACACAGCCCGAAGATCGCCATCGCTTTAAACCAAACACTGCGGGGTTTGAAGATAAATTTGTGAAAGTAAAACTTAAAGCCGGTGATTTGCTTATCTTCAACAGCACACAGCCTCATGGCATTCGTCCAAACTTATCAAAAGACAAAGTAAGAATAGCTCAATACATTTCGATGATGCCTGCGGAAGAAGATAATGATGAATTAATTGCTTGGCGAATCAACTCATGGAAGAATCGTATTGCGCCTGATGGTTATGCATTTCCGGGCGATCCGCGCAAATGGGAACAGCTAAAATATAACGCTGCAGAATTAAATGAATTGGGGAAGAAACTTCTAGGCCTTACTAAGTATTAGAGTGCCTAACATTTTTTTCTTATGGATTATCAATTAAAAAATAAAACGGCCTTAATCACGGGCTCTACTTCTGGAATCGGTTTTGCCATTGCTAAACTTCTTGCTGCAGAAGGAGCACATGTCATTATTAATGGCCGGTCAGAAGAGGGCATTCAAAAAGCTATAATAAAACTCACAAACGAAAATCCGTTGGCAAGCGTAACGGGAATCGCAGCAGATTTCACAGATAAAAAATCTGTTGAAGCATTGGTGGCAAAAATTGATAACGTTGATATCCTGATCAACAATGTTGGAATATTCACCTCGCAATCTTTTTCTGAAACGCCTGATGAAGACTGGTATAAACTATTCGAAGTAAATGTAATGAGTGGAGTGCGGTTGTCGCGTTCACTCCTTCCAGGCATGCTGAAGAAAGAATGGGGAAGAATTATTTTCATTAGCAGCGAATGCGCTCAATTGGTACCTAACGATTTAATAGCATATAGCATGACCAAAGCCGCTATTCAAAGTATAGCGAGGGGACTAGCTCAAACAACTCAAAACACGGCTGTGACTGTCAATACCGTGATGCCAGGTTCAACTTTATCAGAAGGAGCAAAACGATTTTTAAAGGAGCAAGCCGTAAAAGAAAGAATAAGCGAAGAAGAAGTAGCATCCGACTTCTTCAGGAACGTAAGAACTTCCTCAATCCTTGGCAGGTTTACTTCTGTCGAAGAAGTTGCCCACGCTGTTGTGTATCTAGCAAGCCCTATTTCATCGGCAACAAATGGGGCCGTTTTAAAAGTAGATGGAGGAAGTGTTCCGGGAATTCAGTGACCAACCTATTTTACTCTGGCAAGAAAAATACTTGAAAAGGCTTTGCTTAGTTCTTTCCTTGAATATTTATTCTCCGCCAATCCTCTTGATGATTCCTTGAAGGAGGCAAGTAGTTTTTGATTTGCTATAAAAGGTTTGATTTGTTTAACAAAATCTGTTGGCTGCAAGGGATCAACATAAATGCCACAATGCGTTTCTTCAATTTCTTTTCTAATCCAACCGCTGAAGTTGATCACGATTAATTTGCCAGCTGCAAGCCCGTCAAAATATTTATTGGGTGATCCGGTTTCAAGGATGGGAACATTCTTATAACAAACAAATGTTGCATCGGTGATGTTCATGATTTCTTGCACTCCTTTTCTGTCTGTGAAATCAATGAATGATAAATTATGAAGACCAAGATGGTTAGCGTGTCCTTTTAACCGATCTAATAACGCCCCATCCCCACATAATATAAACTGAATTGGAAGTTCCGATTTCCTGCACGTATTGGCGCACTCAATAAAGTAATCCAAACCATTGGCAACACCAATTGCGCCAATATAGGATACTACAAATTTATTTTGAACACCAAATTTTTCTTCAAGCTCAGATCGTTTCACTTCAGATCTATAAAATTCCGTATCAGCCATGTTGGGGATCATGTGAATTTTCTTGCCTGGCAATTTCTTCTCAATAGCAGACTTAATGGCTGGCGATAATGCCACAATCGATTCCGCAGATTGATAGATAGCCTTTTCAAGTTGATAAAGAGCCTGTTGAAATAAATAATTCTTAACAAACCCCATTTGAATGGGTGCATCCGGCCACAGATCGCCTACTTCAAAAATGTAGGGAATGCCCAGACGCTTTTTGATCCACATCGCTCCTAGTCCAACTGTTAAAGGCACCGAAATAGCATAACAATAATTTACATTCTTAAACTTTGTCGCTATTCTAGTCGCGCTCCATACAAACTTTAAAAAGGAAGAACTTCTTGCTGTGAAGCCAAAACGATTATCGTAGGCAATAGGTAAGTAGTGTACTTCTATTCCTTCAATGTTTTCCGTTTTATAGCTCTTCTCATTGTGCGTTGTAATAACAATGGTTTCAATGCCTGCATCCACTAAAGCCTTCCCTAAATAATATGACCGAATAGCCCCTCCCCTTTCGGGGATATTAAAGTGCTGATGGAGTATTAAAACTTTCACGGGTGCAAAGAAAAGAAAAGGTATGACTAAGTCCCTGCGGACCAAGTGAGAAATATAAGGCTCTTCTTATTTTTTCAAGTCAACAGGTGTGCTCGAAATGATTGTAAAAACAAAACCCCGCTTTGGGCGGGGCTTTTGTTAGGCTGCTTTCGACAGCTTGTCTTCCTTTATCTTATGCGTTCGAACTTCCTTGGAGGTGAGGTCGAACCATTTTACTTCAACCAAATTTTTTTTAAGGTATTTCAATACCTCCATCACTTTGCCATCCACTTTGTTGCGAACACGTTCGCCTTTTCTAAATAGTCTTCTCATAGGTCAACATTTAAAATTAGATTCTAAGTCCATAAAAATATTCTCTTGGTGAGCCTTCATACATTCCTGAAAAGGTAAGACTGTCACCAGGCTTTTTACTCTTAATTATTTGATTTACTTCTTTGGCTGATTTAACCGGTTGGTCATTGATATGGGTGATGATAAAGCCTTCTTCCATGTCCGTATAGCGAGCCAATTTACCATTTCCAACGGATTTTACTCTAACCCCATTTGGGAGATCCAGCTTACCGAGGGTTTTGGCCTCAACATCTTCCAATTCAAAGCCCAATGAGGCAACTGCATCTTTCTCTTCGCGCTTTACAGTACCCACATTACCCTCTTTATTTTTGAGTGTTACCGAATAGTTAAGCTCTTTGCCATCACGGTTAACTACTACTTCAATTTTATCGCCTGGTCGCTTTGTTCCTACATATTCAATCAATGCGGTGCTTGATTTAATAGGCGTTCCGTCCATTTTTATCACCACATCTCCTTTTTTCAAACCAGCTGCTTTAGCTGCACTTCTGTCTGGATCTGAAAAGTCTGATACATACGCTCCTTCTTTAACTGCCAGATTGTATTCCTTTGCAACATCACCATTTACATTTTGCACCTGCACACCCAACCATCCCCGTTGAACGGTTCCGAAAGCAAGTAAGTCTTCAACAACTTTGCTCACAATATTTGAAGGCACCGCAAAGCCATAACCTGAGTACGATCCCGTAGGGCTTGCAATCGCAGTATTAATCCCAAGTAAACCACCTTGTAAATCTACCAACGCACCTCCACTGTTTCCTGGATTGATAGCGGCATCAGTTTGAATGAATGCCTCTATTGCTGTTCTTTGATCACCACCATTTCTTCCTGAGTTAATTATTCCTATACTTCTACCCTTAGCGCTGATGATGCCTGCCGTAACGGTTGAATTTAAATTGAATGGATTGCCCACGGCTAACACCCACTCTCCTACTTTTGAATCATCTGAATTAACAAATGAGAGATAAGGAAGATCTTTTTCATTGATCTTGATTACTGCCAAATCCGTATCAGGGTCGGTTCCAATAACCTCTGCTTTTAATTCGCGGTTATCAGATAATGTTACGTCTACAACATCTGCACCTTCCACTACGTGGTTGTTCGTAACGATGTATCCGTCTTTATTAATAATTACACCAGATCCTGTGCTTTGACTTGGTCCTTGCTGGCCAGGCTCAAATTGAAAAAACTGTCTGAATTGCTCTGGTATTTCTTGCTGGCTCCTTCTGGAGCTTGCAGCTTGTGTAGAGCGTATATGGACAACTGCCTTCGTTACCTTTTCCGCTGTTCCGGTAAAATCCAGCGGCACCATCTCCCCTTTTTCGTTTTTGGTATACGCTACCTGCGAAATCGGTGCTCCGGAAATATGTTCAATCTTAACTCCTTCATTTTTTTCACCCATCCATTGAGTAGCCGCTATGGTAATCACGCTTCCCAATACAGCAGCCAAAATTAGTGATCCAAAGTTTTTCATAGTCATTTAATGGTTTTTAGTTAAACATCACAAGCAGAAAAAATGATGTCTCTGCCGGTCAAAAAGTTTAAATTTTAATTGTGTTTTTATTCACGCTTCGTTCAACGCCTTCTAGTGCCAAGGCACCGCCCTTAAATACGAAATAAGCAGTCTTAAGGTTCATTCTATTTCAAACAATTCTAATTCTTAACCAATTCGCCATTTTTATACTCATATGTAATCGTCACATTGCCTTCCTGATCATACCATTTGGAAATTCCTTCACGCAGACCGTTTTGGTAAGTTCCGTCTTCCATCAACTTGCCATTATCATAGAAGATTTTTACAAGGCCTTCCAGCTTACCATTCTTATAAGTTCGTTGCTCTTTTACGGTGGCATAATTAAATTCTTTGTATTCGCCATGACGCATATTATTGTGAAAAAACATTCTTTTCGTAAGCTGTCCATTGGCATTCATCTCCATGTGCAAACCTTCTTTCATTCCATTCACGTAGGAGGTAGCACTTTGTACCAGGCCATTAGGATGAAATTCGCACCAAATGCCTTCTCGCTTTCCATTTAGGTAATTCCCCTGCTGAGAGATTGCCAATCCCTCGTTTACGGTTGCCCGGATAAGTCCAGGTTTATCCTCAAACAACTCCTGAATAGCATTAACTGGGATCGGATCGGTAGCGGTGGAATCGGATTGAGCCTTGATTTCGTTAGTTGATGGGGAGGAGCTATTTGCTTCATTTGCTTTTTCGGGAGAGCACGAAGTAATTAGTATAATAAGCAGTGCGTATTGGTAATATCTCATATCCAGTAAAACGGTTTAAAGTGGTCAAATATATTGAAGCTTCCCCGTTTTTGTCAATACCTACTATCGCAAAATTTATCTATGTTTAAGGGTGGATATAAAAGGAATAGTTTTTTTAAAGAACGGACGCGAATTTTCTGTCCAACGCTTTCACCCTTGGATATTTTCCGGGGCAATTCAAGCGACTGAAGGAGACCTTAAGGATGGAGATTGGGTAGAAGTAAAAGGGAATAAAAACAAAACGCTTGCCCATGGTCATTATCAGAAGGGAAGTATCACGATCCGGATACTTTCATTTGATTCCGAAAGACCTGGATCAGACTTCTGGGTGAATAAAATCAAAGCAGCTTACGCCTTGCGCTCAAGTTCGCATCTTCCAAATGAATACACGAATTGCTATCGTCTCATTCATGCTGAAGGTGATGGCCTTCCCGGATTAGTCATTGACATGTATAATGGAGTGGCTGTGGTGCAAGCGCACTCTGCGGGCATGCAAGCAGACCGTGAGGAGATTTCAGGTGCGCTGAAAACTGTTTTTGAAAAAACTCTTCATGCTATTTATTATAAAAATGCTGCAAAAGAAGGAAGCAAAGATGGCGAATACCTTTTCGGAATGGGGGTAGTGCCTCATGTTGTAAATGAACATGGAAATAAATTTTATGTGGATTGGGAGGTTGGCCAAAAAACAGGTTTCTTTTTAGATCAACGGGAAAATAGAAATTTGCTAGGTGAATTTTCCAAAGGTAAAAAGGTGCTCAATACATTTTGTTACACAGGAGGATTTTCGGTTTACGCGTTACAAGCAGGTGCCGAAGTAGTTCATTCAGTAGATGCATCCGAAAAGGCAGTTGTACTTACACGAAAGAATATTGAGTTGAATGGGTTTGATCCGGTTAAAAACGAATGCTATACGCTGGACACGTTTGAATTTCTAAAAGATAAAAAGGATGTGTATGATGTAATCATTCTTGATCCCCCTGCATTCGC
>JANOQK010000161.1:0-2849 GCA_031414855.1 Bacteroidia bacterium
ACTTCTCTGCATTTTTCCTTACCCAACGGATAGCGTCTTTAATATCATATATAGAAGCTGGAAATAAAGCCTCCGTTGAAAGCCTGTATTCCGGTGTAAAGCAAACATAGCTGAGGCTTGCAAGCTTTTGCGCAAGCGGATAATGCTGAGTCCTATTGCCGGAACGCCAACCACCACCATGTATAATTAATATTGCTGTCGCAGGAGAATTATTTTTTTCTGTGGGTAGAAATGCATCCAGTTTTAATTCACGTGATCCGATTTTCCGGTATGTGATATTTCTTTTCTCCGTTACGTTCGGAAAACTGAATTCCTTAACAAGTTTACTATCGGGATGCGTTTTTATGGTTTGTTGATAGGCAACACGCGAATTGTAAGATGTATCGGGATTGTTGGTAATTCCAATGTGGGATTGTGAAAAGCCATTTGCAACAGGGATGACGAGAAGAAAGGCCAACAGGCAACAGCTATATTTTTTCATGATCCATCACAATTTACAAATGAAATCTCTTCTCAATTAATCCATTCAAAACCTGTAAAAGGTACTAGCACTTTTGGAATTTTAATTCCGTCTTTGGTCTGATTGTTTTCCAGAATCGATGCCACTATTCGCGGTAACGCCAATGCGCTACCATTTAAGGTATGAAGCAACTGTGTTTTTCCTTCCTTGTTTTTGTATCTCAATTTTAATCGGTTGGCCTGATAGGTTTCAAAGTTGCTAACTGAGCTTACCTCTAACCACCGCTGCTGGGCGGCAGAAAAAACTTCCATGTCAAACGTCATGGCAGAGCTCATACTCATGTCGCCACCACATAATAATAATTTGCGATATGGAAGTTCTAATTTTTCCAAAAGACCTTGAACATGCAAACACATTTCGTCCAGCACGGCATATGACTCTTCCGGCTTTCTGATTTGTACAATTTCTATCTTATCGAATTGATGAAGGCGATTCAAGCCACGAACGTGTGCTCCCCAGCTTCCGGCTTCTCTGCGAAAGCAAGGTGTATATCCCGCATTTTTTATAGGAAGACTATCTTCATTCAACATCACATCGCGATAGAGATTAGTGATAGGCACTTCAGCTGTCGGGATCAAGTACAATTTATCTTCGCCAATAAAATACATTTGCCCTTCCTTATCGGGAAGCTGGCCTGTTCCATATCCTGATGCTTCGTTTACCACAATCGGTGGTTGTATTTCAGTATACCCGGCTTTTTCTGCTTCATTTAAAAAAAAGTTGATAAGTGCGCGTTGCAGTTTAGCGCCTTTGCCTTTATAAACAGGAAATCCTGCTCCGGAAATTTTAATGCCGAGATCAAAGTCAATGATATCATACTTCTTGATCAGCTCCCAATGCGGCAGCGCATCAGCTGGCATTTGAGGTATTTCTCCATGTTGATATACATTAATATTGTCTTCCGCAGTTTTGCCGGCTGGTACTTTTTCGTGAGGCACATTGGGAATGGCATATAAACCTTTCAAAAGACTTTCTTCAAAAGCTGAAAGGTCAGTCTCCAGACTTTTTATGGTGTCCTTGTCAGCTGTAATTGAAGCACGAAGCTCAGCAGCATCTTCTGCTTTGCCCGATTTCATCAGTTCACCAACTTTTTTTGAGTCGGTATTTGATCGCGCTTTCAAATCATCCAATTTCTTTTGAGTGTCTTTGCGCTGTTGGTCGGCATCAATAACGGGTTGAAGAAGTTCTTCCACATTCTTAATTCCACGTTTCTTCAGCCCTTCAATAATTTTTTCTTTGTTCTCGCGGATGACGTTTACCTGTAACATTAACAATAGTTTTAAGTGGCCAAAATTACGCTATCCCCTTATAATTTTTTTGGTCTTGGTTTGATAATATTCAATTTTGACCTATACTTGCAGAGTCATTAGGCCTTATCTCAGGGTCATCTGCACTAAAAACCCAGTACTTTTCGACTGCTTATTCATCCAACTAGATATAGAATGTTTCAGACTTTGTGCTGATTTTTTTCCGCGTTATATTTTTAACAATCAATGTTCTCCCTCATTAATGTATTCTCAAACCAAATTTTTTTAACCCCTCATGTACACAATTGACGACCTGAATGTCAGACTCCTTTCTGAATTGAAGGATATTGCCGAAGGACTGGGCATTAAGAATGCTAAGAAACTAGGTAAGCAAGAACTTGTTTACAAAATCCTTGATGAACAAGCTGTAAGTGGAGAAGCCGCTCCCGCAAAAAAAACAACCGATAAACCAACTAGTGGAGAAGCTGAACGCAAAATGCGTCCGCGTAGACGCGAGAATGTTGCTCCTGAAGTTGAAAAGGCACCGGAGAAAGAATTATCAGCAGAGGAACTTCTTCATTCAATTGATGCTGACACGGAACCGAATGTGCCCAGCTTTGAAGAACCCATTGAAAATATTGTAGTCTCTAATGAAGCGCCTGCTCGTGTTCAGGAGGAGATGAGGGATGCACCATTGGGAGACTCTAATCCAAACCCAAATCCGAACCAACGCGAAGACCGTCCGCATGGACAACCGCGCAAAGAAAATAATATTAAAGACTTTGATGGATTGATTGCCAACGAAGGCGTATTGGAAATTATGCAAGATGGCTATGGCTTCTTGCGCTCTTCCGATTATAACTACCTGGCCAGCCCTGATGATATTTACGTGTCGCCATCCCAAATCAAATTGTTTGGATTGAAGACAGGTGATACGGTTAAAGGTTTGATCCGTCCACCAAAAGAGGGCGAAAAGTATTTTGCCTTGCTAAAGGTGGAAAGTGTAAGTGGAAAGACAACTGAAGAAATTCGCGACCGTGTAGCATTTGAATATTTAACACCACTTTTTCCTGAAGAAAAAC
>JANOQK010000162.1:0-3063 GCA_031414855.1 Bacteroidia bacterium
CATATACATTCATGTCGGAGAATGTACCTAAACTGCCGCTGGCAAAGCGCCAGAGATTATGTTCCAATCCAAGTTCGCCTAATACCCCACGAATGATAAAGAACACAATACAAAGTGCGAATCCTAGAAATTTATTATTGACCAGCACTTGAATAAAGAATGCCAGGAAAGTATAGAGAAGCAGGAAGGCAATGGTGCCTGTGTAGAGCGTGCCAAAGTAGAGAGGCAACTCAAAGTTATAGTATCCATATGAAATCTGAATGATCACACCACAAAGGATCAGCACAAAAAGCATGACCAGGTAAATCAGAATTAATCCTAAAAACTTAGACAGTAACGCTATGAAACTAGGCATGGGCATCGCGTCTAATATCAAATCAAACTTTACGACACGCTCTTTCCAAACCAACTCACCAGAGTAGAAGATGGTGATGATGAGGAAGAATAAATTAAAACCATCCAACAACCCAATAACGGAATAGGTAGTAGGATAGGAACTTGTGCCATATAGTTGATTCATGTTCATGGCATTGATGAACAACAACAGCATACCGCTGATCAAAATAGTGAGAAACGGAATTTCTTTAATCACCATTTTGAAATAGAATATCGAGAGTCTGGCTAATTGCTTCAGATAGGTAGCAAGGTTGATCACCTGGTTGACAACAGGAATGATAATCGCTTCTGGTTTGGGTAATGATTTACTCGGAGCAGCCGCCTTGCGTTTGATCCATGAATTGCGCACCACGTTGAAGGAGAAGCCATAATAGGTAACTACTAACGCAACCATGGCAACACCCATCCAGATTAATCGATTATACAACATGATGCCTTCCATGGGCACCAGAAGTGTATTCTTCTCTGAAGGCGTCCAGTAACGAGTAACGTATTCAAACGTCTGCGATCCGAATGGATCAATCAGGGCAGCCATTTCTTTGGATTCCACATCGGCCAGAAATGAATCCGCAACACTATAAAGTATCAGCAATAAAATGCCTTGCGTGTAGATGACAATTGTTTTGCGGCCCAGAGCGCCACTCATGAAAAAGAGTGAACCCATGATGAAGAGGTTGGTGACAGTGTAATATAAAAATGGTTGGAAATAGTGCCATGCATTGAACTCCAGAATTTCCTTTGTTTTCCAATCGACTTCCCATGGCATATATTTTCCCACAGCAAAGCCTGTCATTAAGCCTAGCCATATTCCACTATAAACAAGAATTAAAACAATGAATGAGCCTCCAAAGCGCCCCAACAGGTAATGGATCTTTTTCATGGGGGTACTGAAGAGAATGGCCTCCGTGTTGTGATCAAAGTCGCGAACGATGGCAACACCCATAATGGCGGAAGCAATCATCATCAACACGAATGACATGATGAGTGTCATCTGCGCAATTACATAAGGTGAATTAGGTTTGATTTGTCCTACAGCTCCACCAATAGAAACGATGGGACTGGCCACCGCGAAATAGCACATCAGAAACATGATGCCGAAGTAGATGTAATTGGCAGCGCGCGCTTTGCGGTATTTTAATTCGAAGAGAAATATTTCTTTCAACATGTTTTAATCAGTTAATAGTGAATCGTTAAATGTTAATCGTTTATAGCTATGACTATTAACTTTTAACTATTAACGACAATCTGTTGCGAGCCAAAGATGTGCGTGAAGTAAACATCTTCCAGATCAGCGGCAGCGCGATCAAAAGAAGAATCAGGTTGTGTATCGCTTAATACAGATATCTCAGGACGACCGGCAATTAAACGTTCTGAGATGATGTTGAAATTCTTTCGATACTCTTCCAGTTCTACTTTGGCAATCCTCTTCTTCCACACTTTGCCTTCCACTTCGGCAATGGCATCCAACGGACCTCCTTTATAAAGTACTTGGCCCTTGTTGATGATGGCCATGTCGGTGCAAAGTTCTTTCACATCTTCTACAATATGTGTGGAAAGAATTACAATTGTATTTTCTCCAATCTCCGAAAGTAAATTCAAAAAGCGATTGCGTTCTGCAGGATCAAGTCCGGCCGTTGGTTCATCTACTATAATTAGTTTCGGATTGGCCAGCAAAGCCTGTGCTATTCCAAAGCGTTGCTTCATTCCTCCAGAAAATCCACCCAGGTTTTTTTCTCTTGCCGCCCACAGATTTGTTTTGTGAAGCAAGGCATTCACTACCTCTTTTCTTTCCTTTTTATCGACAATGCCTTTCAATACGGCAAGGTGATCGAGCAATGTAACGGCATCCACTTTGGGATATACCCCAAACTCCTGTGGCAGATAGCCAAGCACCTTACGCACTTCTTCTTTTTGGGTAAGAACATTAATGTCACCCATTTGAATGGAACCACTGTCCGCCTCTTGCAAAGTGGCAATGGTACGCATGAGAGAAGATTTTCCAGCTCCATTTGGCCCGAGCAAACCAAACATACCCTGGTTGATTGTGAGGTTTACATCTTTTAAAGCCTGCACTCCATTGGAGTAGGTCTTATTGAGGTTTTGAATGATGAGTTGCATGGGGAAGGTTATGAGGGTATTAGTTGGAGTAAGATCTATTTTATTACAAACCTTAAGTAATAAAAAATCCGGCATATTGAAAAGTCGGAAAGTCAGAAAAGACTGAAAAGTCAGGAAGTCTGAAAGACCGAAGTCCGTAGGCCAGAGTGTTTTATTCCTGACCTGCGGACTTCCTGAGTTCCCCTGCGTATAAAAAATTATAGTACTACGTTTACTATCCGACCTGGTACAACGATCACTTTTTTAGGTTCTTTCCCCTCCGTCCATTTCATGACAATCTCAGAAGCCATCACCAGTTTTTCAATGTCTTCTTTCGGCATGTCCAATGCGAAGTTCATCTTGGCACGCACTTTACCATTGATGGAGATAGGATATTCGAAGGCATTCTCTTTTAAATAATCTTCATTGAATGCAGGATATGTTGCTTCGAGAATGGAAGTCGTATGTCCTAGTTTCTCCCACAGTTCTTCTGCAATGTGTGGAGCGAAAGGAGAGAGGCAAATGATCAGAGGTTCAAGAACAGCGCGTTTGTTGCATTTTAATGAACTC
>JANOQK010000163.1:0-4154 GCA_031414855.1 Bacteroidia bacterium
TTTCCAATGGAACCGCAGCCATTGAAGAGCATGCCCGAACAAGATTTGATTTCATCCTTATGGATATCAGTATGCCCGAACAGGATGGTTTGGACGCCACCCGGTGGATACGCGATTTGCGTGACAGCTATAGCAAAGACATTCCTATTTTTGCCGTAACCAGTTTCGCCTCTAAAGAACATACAAAAGAAATACTGGAAGCTGGATTTAACGAACATTTTGTTAAGCCTTTCAAGCTAGAGGAATTCCTGCCTTGCTTGGACAGATATTTTTGAACGATGGATAAACATTGTAGCTAAATCAGAATGCCCAGCAGGACTAAGGCTAACCTTTCCTGAACCTGATTTTTATCAGAAATAAGCACCTCAATTTATTCTAGCTTAGTCAAAAGAATTGATACGTGAAAAATTACATCTTTCTATTCTCAGCACTATTTTTGACGGGTTGTGCCACACAGATCAAGACCGTTAGAGATAACTCTGTAGATTTCAATCAATATAAAACCTTTTGCTGGATGAACGGATGTGAGTTCTCAATCATAGGACCCACTTACCAAAATGACAGCCTGGTGCGCGAGACGATCAAAAAAACGATTGTTAGCGAACTGAAAAGTAAAGGTATCTCTGAAGACAATAATTCTCCTGACCTGCTAGTCGGTTTTACAGTTACTATTAAAGACGAACAAGCAATTGTTTACCATCGTGAAGGAGAATCCCCCTTTTATGTGCCTATGCAAAGAAGCGAGGAAGTAGTTAATTATCGGAAGGGTACGCTGGTTATTGGTATTGCCGACAAAAAGACAAGTAAGATGGTATGGGAATCTCAAGCCAGTCGTTACATGGAACTTAATCCAGACTTGTCTGAAGAAAATATAGCCAAGGGCATCCATATGGTTTTGAAGAAATTTCCAATCGAAAAAAAGTAGGAGCCCTACGCTATTAACTAGACTAAAGCTTCTTTGATTAAAAAAACTTCCACAGGCTGGCAATAGCCAAACTGTTTCGTAATGGCAGGATACCACTCCTAATTCTAATAGTACAAACCTCAAGACCCAATGCGTTAGTCCAAATACCCATGCCCTAAGTCCGATTCACTACACCATTTCTGCATCTCATGACAAGGTACTTGCCTTGAGTACAACCTTCCCCCACCTTTGGACCGTTATTCAGATAAAAATTCAACTATATGAAAATCGCCTCTGCCCTTCTGGTCTCTTTTGCAATGATAGTATCATCTGCACTGGCTCAGACAGAAACCTATAGCTCTTCCAACAAAAGCACAAAAGTAAGCTTTAACAGATCCAATGGAATCTCGAGCTTCAACGTAGAAATGCGGGGTAAGATTGACGTGACAGATGACGATAAAGACATCAAAAGCATTTCGGCAGATGGCTATCTTGAAATCAGCAAAGTGACATTTGGTGCAAAACGTTCCATCGTAATTACCCCTGAAGGTGGCAGCATTAAACGCGAATATTATGAAGGTCGCGAAAAAATCGCATTCGATCCGGAAGGGAAGAAATGGTTGGGTGAAATCCTACCTGAGTTGGTACGCAGCTCCACGATTGCCGCGGAAAGCCGTGTGAACCGGTATTACAAACAAGGCGGTGTAAACGGAGTACTGGAAGAAATTGGACGACTGGATGGAAGCTACACCAAGGCGCACTATGCAAATTTGCTAATGAAATTGAATGTGCCGGTAAAAGAGTATGCCAATGTGATCGCAAAAATTTCAGAAGGCATGGATTCCGATCATTATCTCACTGAGTTTCTAGAAAAAAACATGAGCAAGTTTTTGCAGAGCAAAGAAGCCAGCGATGCGTTGTTTCAGGCGTGTGGAAAAATGGAATCCGATCATTACAAAACGCAGGTGATCAAAGCCGCGTTGCAAAATCAAACACCGTCACCGGAAGCAATGAAGTCGCTGCTGCAAACAGCCGGGAATATGGAGTCAGATCATTACATCACCGAGGTCTTGAGTGCATTGCTGCGCCAACAAAACCTGACAGATGCTACCATCGGTGAGATGATCAATACCACAAAAAAAATAGAATCAGATCATTATAGAACGGTTGTATTAAAAAAAGCACTTAGTAAACCTGGGCTGTCTGCCGCCAGCTTTCAACGCGTGTTGGAATCAATTCAGGACATCGAGTCGGATCACTACAAAACGGAAGTACTCACGAGCCTGCTGAGCAATAAACTTACTGATGAGATGGATTTAACAGTTTTGCAATTAGCGACTACCTTGGAATCAGACCACTATATGTCAGTTGTACTGGGTGAGGTATTAAAACGCCAGGATTTGAGTGATGAAGCTTTTAAAAAATTGGTAGAGGTAGCAGGCTCCAGTGACAGTGATCATTATTCCTCTACCGTTTTGCAGCAAGCCATGCAAGTTCCAAATTTGAGTGAAGCCAAAGTAATCAGCGTGATACAGGCAGCTGGCAACATCGATTCAGATCATTATATCACAGAGGTATTGTTGGATGCCGGTCCTAAAGTTAAAACGGGCAGTGCAGCTCTTAAAGATGCTTACAGAGCTACCGCCAAGAGAATTGATTCTGAAACCTACTACGGTAGAGCGATGCGAGCTATTGACTAAATTTTAGAATTAAGAATTGAGATTTTAGAATTGGAGCATTTAACCGATTTAAAATCTTAATTCTAAAATCCAAAATCATAAATCACAAATTCTCCTTAGTTTCGGGAATGCTTTCCCGTGAAAACCCTCCATCTCAATTCTTCATGCGAAAGTATTGGCTATTACTAGTAATCTGCACCCCTGTAGGAGTCCTATTTCTCCTGTATCTGCATTTTAGCAATACAGGAAAATTGCCGTCCCCAATTGAAAAAATCGAACACTATCTGGTGAGCATCGTGCTGGCGAATGTTGCTGGCTTAATCGCTTACCAAATTGTTAATTGGCTGGACAAAAAAATCTCTTGGAAAGAATTCTTCCTAACCCGATTCATAACCGGGCTTCTGGTAAATATACTGGTTGGTCTTTCACTAATCATCAGTACGATGATCTATGGCCTGGAAGCAACAACTGCGGAAGCCTGGAAGATTGGCATACTTACCGCTATCGTACTTTTTTTATATGAAATATTTTACGGCTGGTTCTACTCCTATCGCCACTATGCCCATACCCAGGTGGAATGGTTACGATCAGAACGCTGGCAATTGGAGTTGCAGTTTGAATCCTTGAAAAGTCAGATCAGTCCTCATTTTTTATTTAATTGCTTAAACACCATCTCATCACTTTTATACAAAGACAGTAAGCTGGCGGAGGAATTTATCCGGAGAATGGCGGAGACCTTTCAATACGTGCTCAACAATCAGAAACGGACCTTTGTAAGCCTGCGCGAAGAACTCGAGTTTGTGAAATCGTACTATTATCTATTACAAGTCCGGTTTGAAAACAATCTTAAACTCGAAATCAACATCCCAAAAAACTTATTGGATTCGGCCATTCCACCTCTTACGCTCCAAATGCTGATTGAAAATGCAGTGAAGCACAATCAGATTAATCGTGAAAATCCCTTGTTGGTTTATTTATCCGCCAAGGACAACACGCACTTGCTTATTACCAATACCAAAACGACTGGTTCAACTAATCCCACCAGCACCAAGGTCGGATTGGAAAATATTCGAAAGCGCTATTCCTTTTTTACCAAACAGGCCATCGAAATCAGGAATGATTCAAAGTATGTGGTGCAATTGCCAGTGCTTAAAGAAACCGGAGTAATGCTATGAAGAAAATATTCATTCATAATCCGTTCTTCCGCATTTGCGCACCATTAGTCTTTGGTGTATTGGTCTATCTTTTGATTCTTCTGGTTAACAATAATTTAAGTGAAATCGGCAAGATTTTTAATAACGGTGAATTGTACGTCTGCATTGGATTAAGTTATCTTTCCCTAGAAGCATTGCGACTTACCATTGTGCTCCTTTCTAAAAGATTGGAAGGAGTTGCTTATCAGCGGAAGATCATTCTTCAAACCACCACGAGTGTCCTTTTCACCATTGCCGTTGTAGCAGCCGGTGTGGCTGCCTATTTCTATTGGGTAGCCGGGTTTACCGTGGGCCTTGCAGAACTTCAACTCTTCCTGTGGATCTATGGGTTTACTGCTTTGCTGTACAACATGCTCT
>JANOQK010000164.1:0-9203 GCA_031414855.1 Bacteroidia bacterium
CTGATGCTCCTTTCGGGTTGCAGGGTAGTTGTTGAAAGACCCGCTAACCCGGAAATACTTTTATTACCATCATCACCCGGTCCCGGCTTTATTTATATCAACGACTCGTGGAGGTGGAACCACCGCGCACGTTCTTACAGCTCATCACCAGGATACTGGGCAAAGCCCAAAAGATCTAACCTGTGGGTAGATGGCCATTGGAGTGAAACACGTGGCGGTTGGAAATACGTGAAAGGTCATTGGAGATAAACAGGATGAGGGTGATTAAACCTGAACATGTATGAACAAAGCGATCCTAATCATGCTGATATCTATTATGCCATCCGTATTAATGGCAAACCAAACAAGGGAAGAGCGCAAAAAAGCCAGACAGGAAAACAGGATGAACAAAGAAGTGTTTGATAACCGCACATCCAAACAAAAATTAAGGGACACTAAAGTTCTTTCTATTGTGGCGCTAATTGCCGTTCTCATTTTTAGGAAAACAGATGATGCCTATCGCCAGTAGAATGATGTATATCAATCCCTCAACGAATTATTCGGCAAGCTTAAAGTGAATATAGAACGTAGTGCCATTATTTAACTCACTCTTTACCTCAATCTGAGCACTGTGGCTGTTCAGAATATTTTTAGTGGAGGTCAGGCCCAGTCCCATGCCGCTTTGCTTACTGGTAAAAAAAGGATCAAACAACTTTCCTAGCTCAGAAGCCGGTATTCCCTTTCCATTGTCTGCAATAGATAGGGTTAATACGCTCTCCAAAACTGCTACCTCAATTTTCAAAACACCTTCCTCAGGTATCATGGCCTCAATGGCATTGATAATAATATTCAGCAGCGCAATCTGAATTTTGGCTTTGTCTACTAAGATCCTCGGCAAGTCGTCCGGATAGCTGGTTATTAATTTAATCTTCTTCAGGTTAAGTCGATCAATCGCAAGACTGATCGTATCATCCATTATTTCTTTAATCGGTGTTAGTAGTAAATCAAGTTGCTTAGGCTTTGACGTATTGAGCATTTCGTCAACTAATTGCTCGATTCGATTCGCATTTCGCTGAATAATATCGCCATACAATTTTATCGATTCATTGTCTTGCGGCATCTCCTCGCGAAGTTGATCCAGCGCAAGGTTGAGGTTGGTCAGCGGATTGCGCACCTCGTGGGCAATGGTTCGTGCAATTTTTCCGGTTAACGAAAGTCGCTCCGCGTTTAGCATATCACTTTCCGCTTGCTTGCGATGGGTAAGGTCATGGATAATTCCCTGGTAACAGGAAAAGCCCAATGCCTGGTCCGGGACAAATACACAATTCAAAAGGCAAATTTTCTTTTCTTTCGAATTCGTAATTAGCGAAACCTCAAAATCGCGAATTTGCCCGATCTCTTTTAAGGTGGATAAGAAGTAGTCGTAATCACTCTTATTCTGAAAAATACTTTCAATGGCAAAAGACTTCCCTTCCTGGCGGGAATATCCCATCAATTCCAAAAACGAATCGTTTACATCCAGTACTACCAACTTATCACTCGCTAAAAAAATAGGATCAATAGAGCGCTCAAACAACGCGCGGTATTTCTTTTCTTTTTCATCCAACTCTTTGATCACCCTGGTTTGACTCAGCGCATAGCGCATGCTTCGCTCCAGTATAGAAGAATTTAATTCAGCCTTTATTAAATAATCAGACGCCCCATAACTGCTGGCGTCAATGTCCACTTTCAAGTCGCCCTGACCAGTTAATATAATAGAGGGGACTAAAATGCCTTTGCTTTGAATATACTTGATAAGATCAAGGCCATTTTCACTTCCCAGTCGATAGTCAATTAGAAAGATGTCATACTCTCCCGTCACCATTTTTTTACGGGCCGCAAACAAATCCTGTTCCCACGTAACATCAAAGTGAAAATTCTCAACTTCCGCCAGGTAGTCCTTCGTCAGCAGTGCATCATCTTCATCATCTTCAATGAGGAGCACTTTAATGTGTGTTGGTTCCATAGGTACTGGGTTTTATCCTTTTAAAAACAAATAACCTTCCAATACTGAGGTGCGAATGCTACACCTGTGGAAAATACGTGCTTCTAAATTACCCAATAACCTACACTATCGTGCCAGATCCTTCATAAACCGGATAAATACTTTGGCTTAATCTTTATGCTTAGGCTATTCAACTAACAAAGTAAGAAAATGAAAAATAAACTTTTCTCAGTGATTTTAATGGCAACGCTCTTCAGTCTTGCCTTCCATCAGCAAGCATCAGCGCAGGCCGGCAAGTCTGGCATTAAAGGAGGTTTAAACGTGAGCAATCTTTATCTGGATAATGTGACCGACCAGAATGCACGCCTGGGTTTCAATATTGGTGTATTTGGTCAGCTCTTTTCGTCTGAAACATTTGCCCTTCAGCCTGAATTGCTGTATTCAACGAAAGGTTCAACCGCTCAATATGGAGGAGTCATTAATCAGGAAATATCCTACAATTTGAACTACCTGGATATGCCTGTATTGGCTGTATTCAAACTTGGTGATGTTGCGGAAATACACATTGGCGGTTATGCCAGTTATTTATTAAATGCCAACATTTCATATAAAGGTGATATCGCAAATGGTTCGGATCCCATTGACAAGGACAATCTTAAATCATTTGATTACGGAATCTCAGGTGGCCTTGGTGCCAATTTTGGCAAAGCACAAGTGGGAGCTCGTTACAATTTTGGGCTCGTACAACTTGCCAATAGCAATGAAGCAAGAACCGTAATAGGTGACGCCAAAAATTCATGTGCACAGGTTTACGTGGCCTTCGCACTTAACTCAAAATAAAAATACAGTTCACGGATTTAAAGGTAAGGTTTGGTGAGGTTGGGGTTAAAGTTATCCTGGAAACGGGGTAACTTTTCTTTTGACTTGTTTCGCTGTCATCGCCTGCCTGAGCGTAGCCGCTTCGGGCGATTGTTAGCGCGCGTTTGCGCGCTAACTGGATTTTGGTTCTCCAACTGAGTTAAGCAGTAATATTATACAGCTTCAGTTTGTTGTACAGTGTCTTTCTGTCAATATCGAGAAGCTCAGAAGCTTTGGATTTATTGTAATTCACTTTCTCCAGCACATCCATGATGGCCTGACGTTCTGCTGTCCAGGCAACAGATTTTAACATGCCTACACTTTCATGAACCATGTCTACTTCGGTGGTTGCACCATTTGTCTGAACAATTTCCTGGGGAAGGCTGTCGGGTAACACACTGTCTCCTGCGGTGAGCAGCACGGCACGTCTTACCACGTTGTTTAATTCTCGCAGGTTGCCATGCCAGAAATAATGCAATAGGCAATTTTTTGTTTCCTCAGAAAAAGACTTTACTGTTTTATTGAGCGTCTGATTGGCTTTTTGCAAAAAGTGTTCTGCAAAAAATAAAATATCTTCTTTGCGCTCGCGCAAGGGTACGAGTTGAATTTTGAACTCATTTAAACGGTGATAGAGATCCTCTCTCACCTTACCTTCTTTCACGGCTTTCAGCAGATTCTCATTCGTTGCGGCTATGATGCGAACATCAATTGCTGTATCCTTCGTGGCTCCTATTCGTTTTATTTTTCTCTCCTGAATGACACGTAAAAGTTTTACCTGATTTTCATACGACAGATTTCCAATTTCATCCAGGAAGATGGTACCACCATCCGCAATTTCAAAACTTCCTTGCTTGTCGGCTATGGCGCCAGTAAACGATCCTTTGACATGGCCAAATAATTCGCTACCCGCCAATTCCTTTGGCAAGGCACCACAATCGATGGCCATAAACGCGTTGCCCGATCGCTTACTAAACTTATGAATGGATTGCGCTACAAATTCTTTCCCTGTTCCCGTTTCTCCATTGATGACCACCGACATATCGGAAGGGGCAATCAATTCTACGTGCCGCTGCACAATCTGTGATTGCGCACTTATGCCTACTATAAAGTTGGCTGTGGAAGACGTATCCACTTTTGATTTCTTCGTATCACCAGGCACACCTGGCACGACAATGCCACTTTGAACATCCAGTTTTTGTTTATTCTTTGCAATGGCTTCCCTGATAGTGACCAGCAATTCATCCGGATACAAGGGTTTTGTTACATAATCACTCGCTCCATAACGAAATGTTTCCACTGCGGTTTTTACATCCGAGTAGCCTGTGATAATAATAACGGCTACAGTTGGATCCAGAATCTTTATTTTTTGCAGCAGCTCAACGCCTGTGATGTCAGGCAATTTGTAATCGCAGAGAATTAAATCGAAACTATTGGAGCGCAACTGACGCAATCCCTCTTCCGCGTTATAGGCGGTACTGACCGAATAATCATTCTTTGTTAGAAATTTCGACAGGACGAGACAAATATCCTTGTCATCATCAACGACTAATATATTTTGCATAAACAGGTTGGGCAAAAAAAACTAACTACTATAATTAATTGGGCAAAAAATTCAGCGTTCTCAGGGCATCATTAATTGCCTTCATGGTAAAAGGCTTGCTTACGAAAAGATGAGCGCCAGTCGCCAGAGCTCTGCTGGATTCATTGTCGTGTGCGCTAATAACAATGATTTTAGAGTTTAAATTCAACTCTTTCATATGATTGATGACCTCAAAACCGGAACCATCGGATAAGTTCAAGTCGATGAATACAAATTCATAGGCCGTCTGGTTCACTTTAAGTAGGGCGTCTTTCACAGTTAGTGAATAATCTGTTTTAAACTGCAGCTTTTGGAGATGCTTGGTCACCAGTAAACAAATATCCAACTCGTCATCTATTACCAGTGTCCTGTCTCGTGAACTCATAATCACTTTGAAAGCGCCAGGCGTTTGTTTCTAGCCATTTCGTCTTTTGTAAAAAATGGAAAGAACAATCTTCTGGCCGAAAGAATAATACCCAAAAAACAAAGGTACCCTATAATAAATACAAACAAGAAAAGAATTACGTCATTCATAGTAGTGCATTTTAATATTGAGTAAGGTAAAATCGTGCCATTTAATTAAGGCAGTTGATAGGATCAATCCAGCCACCATTGGGTATATTTTTCCCCATCACGTGTGTAAATCATAACCACTAAGGTTATGCGGCACTGTTTACTTGCATCATTCTGGCGCTTTCATTCTGGCACCAATATTACAAGTGATCATGAAAACAATTTATATGAGCAACATTCTTTACACCATCGCAGTCGTGCTTATTATCCTTTGGGCACTCGGTTTTTTCATGTACAGTGCAGGATCCATCATTCACATTTTACTGGTGATTGCCGTTATTGCTATCCTTTTCCGAGTCATCCGGGGAGATAAGCTCTAAGTTCAAAATGGGGATGACTAAAAAGTAAATCTGTCATCGCGACCTTGAGCCGCGATCCCGTAACGTACGTACATAACGGGATTCCGGGTCAAGCCCGGAATGACACTTCGAATATATATTGACTTTTTAGTCATCCCCATTACCATGAAATCTCCTATGCATAGAAAACGCTACCGTTGGCCAGTTATCATTACCTGCAGCGTAGCACTGCTCGTGATCATTTTGGGTACTTCCATTTCCATTTATGTTGAAAATGAAATTGAAGCAAACATCCATCATCTTCGCGGAAACATCTCTTCCATACGTGTTAATCTATTTACGCGCTCTATTAAAGTGAACGACCTGGAATGGAGTTCGAAACCAAACAGCTCCAATCTAAATCCTCACTTTTTAAGGTTACGTGCCGTTACTGCAGAAGGAATAAATCTCTATGAGCTCTTCGTAAATAAAGCGCTTGTTATTAATGAAGTTACTATTGATAGCGGAGTCGTTCAATATACAAGAAGGATAAAGCGCGCGGGTTACAAAACAGGAAATTCGAAATACAAACATTTCTTATTCAAGGGTATTTCATTACACCATGTTCAAACGCATATCAAAACAGATACAATCGATAGTTTCTCCGCTGCCCTGAATGGACACTTTAGCGATGCGAGTATTACAATAGATTCGCTGAACAACCTGAGCTATTCAATAGCATCCGTTGACGCATTGGCCGAAAATTTAAGTATAAGTCGAAAAGAAGGAATGTATGGAGGCACCATTTCCCGTATACATATTAACACGCGTGACAACACGATACTCATTGACTCTGCGGAGTTACTCCCCAACTTCGGCAAGTATGAATTCGCGCAGCACCTTGGCAAACAAACGGCTCGCATAAACTTATCGATCCCACAACTAACAATTGAAGGGTTCCGACTTGACAGGCTACTTGACAGTTCATTTGTAGCCTCTAAAATTGAGATTAACTCATTCCACCTATTTGTTTTCAAAGACAAACGGATTCCATTCCTGAGAAAAGAAAACGTGCCGTTGCCAATGGTAAGCTTCTCGAAGTTGGCCTTTGGCGTAAAGGTTGATTCTATTATCATTTCAAATTCACTCATTGCCATTGAGGAATTTCCAGAACATGGCATACAAACAGGAACCATAACTTTTGAAAAGATTAATGCATCCATTGCGGGGCTGGATAATCGGCAAAAAGATAAAGATCACCCTTATGCCAGCTTACGTGCTTCTGCTCTGCTGATGGGCAAGGGAAAAATAAAAACTCTGTTTCAACTTCCGTTGGATGGCTCATCTATCTATACTGCAAACGGATCGATCTCCGATATGACATTTAAAGAACTCAATCCGATTCTTATTCCGATGGCCAATGTCCGTGTCGAATCAGGATATCTAAAAGACCTGACGTTTGATTTCAAGTACAATGAATATACCTCCAAAGGCACTATCAATCTTGATTACCATGACCTTCAACTCATCAGCTTAAACACGAATAAGCGATCCACCAATGAAATACGAACGTTTTTCTTGAATGTCTTCGTAAAAAACGAGCGGAACAAATCCCTATTACCTCAGCAAAAGAATGGAGTAATCGATATTGAAAGGGATAGAAAGCGGTACATTTTCAATGTATGGTGGAGATCTCTATTGGATGGTCTCAAGTCCACCCTACTTAAATAAAATAGAGAGAAATTAATTCCTCACCGTGAAAAACCTTCTACGCTTGCCCAACCAATAAACGCCTTAGCCTGCTCCATTGCCAATATCAAAATTGGTACGTCAATTTCTATTGTAACAAACAACAGTTAATCTAAATACAAATCGATTATGAAAAACAAATTAGACAGCAAGGAATACCAGCCTATCCGCTTTCACAAAGGCAAGCCTCATCTCGCTTCACCAGGAAAGCCTGGCGATGAAAAAGATTTGAACGAAGATGATCCACGGAGGGAAAACGTTGTTGAGAAAGAAGATGACTCGGACGTGGACAAAAGAGTCAAGGAAGAGACTACCAACGAAGAAAGAGAAAGGAAAATAGAAAAATCATACAAAGAAGCAGACGAAAGCGAAATTAAAGACGGGATCAGTTTTTAATTTTTGTTTGTCTCCATTTTTCAATACACCTACATATAAACTAAATACAACTTAATATGAAAATCAAAAATCTGTTTGCCTATGTGATTGCACTTATTGTGTTTGCACATGCCCAAGTTTCGATGGCTCAAGCTAACAAAACCTGGGATGGCTGGTTGCTACTGGGTGCCCGCACGGTAGATTATACCCTGGATCGTGATGTGGTATCTGTTGAAGACAGTAAAACTACGTTCACGTCATTGAAGTTTATTGTCAAAAACGGCACGCTAAACATGCACAAGTGTACGGTTCACTTTAAAAATGGCGATACGCAAGACATAGTCTTCTCAGATGAAGTGAATAAAACTAATGATGGCCGTATGATGGACTTGAAGGGAAACTCCAGAGCCATTGAGAAAGTGACCTTCTGGTATGACACTAAAAATGTTTCGGACAAAAAATCGATTGTCGAGGTTTGGGGAAAGAAGTGACGATCTCAATTAGGCTATTATAAAAAGGATCTCAATCGGGATCTTTTTTATTTTCAGCCACTTCATAACATCCTAAAGTAGGCCTCATCCTCTCATCCTCGCGCGCGTTTGTAACGCGTGCGACCTGCACTTTCCCGATAACCTATCTTTTGGTATCTTCACTCAATGTCTGAAAAATATAAGTTCAACGACCCAGAAGGCACGTACTTCATTACTTTGTCTATAGTAGGATGGATAGATGTTTTCACAAGGCCAGAGTTGAAACATGTGATTATTGATTCATTGAAGCACTGCCAAAAAGAAAAAGGGCTTGTTATTAATGCATGGTGTTTGATGCCAAGTCATTTGCATATGATTGTCCGTACTTCCAAAGTTCCATTATCAGATATAATGAGAGATTTTAAAAAGTTTACCGCTAAAGAGATTGTCAATGTGATTGGTCGGATTCATGAGAGCAGAAGGGAGTGGATATTGGAAATGTTTTCTGATGTAGCCGATGGATTGAAAAGAGTCAAAAATTATAAAGTGTGGCAGGATGGCAATCATCCCATGCTTCCATTTTCGAATGAAGTTCTACAGAAAAAGTTAGATTATGTTCACATGAATCCAGTTGTAGCTGAATTTGTGGATGAACCGGAATATTATTGGTATAGCAGCGCAAGGGATTATTACACTAGGCAGAAAGGCCTGTTAGAGATTGAACTATTGAATTGATGAGTAGCGCTTATAGCATTAGCACGTATAGCAGTAGCACGCGTTGCAAACGCGCGCTAAAACGTGGTTTTACACGACAATCTTCTTAAACATCATGTACACTTTAGGTTGTCTGGTGCCTGAAGGTGTGCGTAAACGCAACACTCCCTTCTTTACGGATGCTGTCCATTCAGATTTTACTCCTTCAATGTCGATGATGACTATCGATCGGGTTTCGTTCGTGGAGAACAATCCTTTTACTGTTCCAAAATATACCCCTTCGCTCAAGAAGCCACCATCCGATTCGAACGTAACTTTGCCGGTTGCCAGTTGTGTTTTAATCCTTGATTCATACTTTGTCATATTCCACGAGCCGTAGAGGTCTCCCAGTAAATCCTGAGCATTGACTGTATGTGTGCCAAAGCCAAGTAAGAGAAAAAATAAAATGATCGAATGCTTTTTCATAGCTGTAAAAATTAAGTTAAGAGTATACCGTTCTTACAAAGCGACTAAAATCATACCATTCGAATCTAAGTTGGAATTCAAGTGGAATGGGAAACTATTTCTACACACTGGCAACATCAGGAACAGACTCCTCCACACTAATTGTCCTGGATGTTGAGCCTATTACTATATTCACCGTG
>JANOQK010000165.1:0-6972 GCA_031414855.1 Bacteroidia bacterium
GAAAGGGAGCTCGTGTTGATTGAAAAATAAGACGTGAACTGACTCGTTTCTTTAAACTGGAGATAATATTTCTTTTACTTTTTCTGTTACTAACTCTTGCAACCCCTTTATTTTTGTCAGGTCGCAATCCCAGAAAGTAACATTGGACAGCGTTTTCTGTAGCACAACATCCACTGAATTAGTTTGCCATGTGGTTTTAAAAAAGGATAAAACTTCTGGTGAATCTTTTAAAGGAATCGGTTCACCTTTCCAGTTTCCTTTATAGAATACTAGTAGGGCAGCTAACGACTGAAGTAATCGCTCAGGTAATTTTCCTGTTCGTTTTTCATATTCCAATAAGGTTGGAAGTACTCTCACCTTAAACTTTGAAATAGAATTAAGGGCAATACTGATTAGCTCATGTCTGATAAACGGATTTTGAAACCGCTCGATGACATCAGCAGCAAATTGTTTTAGTTCATCTTCCGGAAGATCCAATATAGGAATGATTTCTTCCTCAATTGCCTTGTGAAGGAATTCACCAACATAGGAATCATTGACTGATTCCTTAACTGTTCTTAATCCTCGTAAGTACGCGATAGGTACAAGTACGGTGTGAGCTCCATTGAGTATCCTTACTTTACTTGTCCGGTAAGGTGTAATGTCGGCTACAAATTTTATGTTGAGGCCAGTTTGTTCGGTCGGAAATATTTTCCTGACGTGTTCAGGGGCCTCAATTATCAACGCATGATAGGGTTCTACCATCACTAGTTGAGTATCCTCGTAACCAATGCTCTTTTGAATTTCAGTCGCATTGTCTTTGGGAAAGCCAGGAACAATACGATCTACAAGTGTATTGCAGAATGTGTTATTGGCGATGATCCAATCTTTAAAATCATTGGGTAAATTCCAGTAGGCTATGTATTGAAGAATAGCGGCTCTCAAGGCATCTCCATTTTTTTCAATCAGCTCACATGGAATCAGAATAAGTCCCTTGCTACTGTCCTTCTTGAAGTGGCTAAATCGCTGAAATAGTAAAAGTGTTAATTTTCCGGGAAAGCTTTCGGGAATGGAGTACACACTATTGTCTTGTGAATTAAAGACGATTCCGGCTTCCGTGGTATTAGAAAAAATAAATTGCAGATCAGGATTTTCTGCTGATTTAAGAAAGAGCGCAAAATCAGAATACGGATTAATCACCCCGGTAACACAGGTAATCAATCTGGTTTCAGAAATTGTTTGGCCATTCAATAAACCTCTTTGTGCTATATGATATAACCCATCTTGCTCAAACTTCCTTTCTTCTTTTGTATTTCTAAGCGGACGTATGATTTGGACTGCGCCATTGAACGCTGTCTTTTCATTCAGGATATCGATCATCCAATCTATGAATCCTCTCATGAAATTGCCATCACCAAATTGAAGTACTTTGACTGGATAGTTTTGTTTTATTCCAGCCGTTTCCCGATTGAGCTTTTGTAACATTCGAATTTAGAGCAGGCTAAAAATTGAAATAGGATTTCGCGTTTTGATAACAAATGTCTGTTACAATTTTCCCTAACCATTTTTCATCAGCAGGTAACTCCCCGTTTTCCACATCCTTGCCAATTAGGTTGCATAAAATTCTCCGGAAATATTCATGCCGAGGGTATGAGATAAAGCTTCTTGAATCAGTAAGCATTCCAATAAAGCAACTCAATAGACCCATGTTAGAAAGTGCATTCATTTGCTTTTCCATGCCATCTTTTTGATCGAGGAACCACCAGCCAGAACCAAATTGAATTTTGCCTTTCACCGATCCATCGTTGTAGTTACCAATCATAGCAGCCATCACTTCGTTGTCAGCAGGGTTGAGATTATACAAAATGGTTTTGGTAAGTTGATTGGTACTATCCAATTCGTTCATGAATTTGGATAGCTTTCTGCTTTGCGAGAAATCTCCAATTGAATCAAAGCCTGTATCTGGCCCCAATGTTTTCAGCATGCGCTCATTCGTATTGCGAAGTGCTCCTAAATGAAATTGCTGAGTCCATCCTTTTGTATGATAGAGTCTTCCCAATTCTAGTAGAACACAATACTTGAAGTATTCAATTTCCTGCTTACTTATTTTTTCATGCTTCACAATTTTAGTGAAGAGTTGTTCAATGTTTATTGTATGGCCTGGTTCTGGATAATATAATTGTTCCAGTCCATGATCAGAAAGTTTGCAGCCATTGGTATGGAAGTAATTAATTCGATTTTCAAGTGCACTGATCAGTTTAGAAAAGCTAGTGATTTCAATAGAAGAAACCTTGGATAGTTTCTCTAAGTAAGAGTTATACGTTTCTGAATTCTCAACAGCGTATGCTTTGTCTGGTCTAAAAGCTGGTAATATTTTAATGATGAAGTTATCTTTCTTTATTTTTTGATGATGCTCAAGAGAATCAGTGGGGTCGTCTGTTGTGCAAATGACTTCAACATTCATTCCAGTAAGCAGTCCGCGTGTGTGACAAGACTTGTCTTTTAGTTTAGATAGGCCAATCGAATAAGTTTTATCTGATGTATCAGGTGTTAATACTTCGTCAATACCAAAATACCGCTTTAACTCCAGATGAGTCCAATGATATAAAGGGTTTCTCATAGTATAAGGAACGGCATACGCCCATTTCCTAAATTTTTCTTCATCGGAAGCATTTCCAGTAATGAACTTTTCGTCTATGCCCAGTGTGCGCATTGCCCTCCACTTGTAATGATCGCCATCCAGCCAAATTTTGGTCAGGTTGTCAAATTGTCTGTCATTCGCAATATCCTGTGGGGACAGATGGCAATGATAATCGATTATTGGGAGGCTCTTAGCATAGTTATGATAAAGCGTTTTTGCGAATTTGTTGGTAAGCAAAAAGTCTTCTGTAAGGAAATTCATAAGTGAATTAGAGTTGGGTGATTAGTCTAATTTATTTTCTTTTTTAAAGATGACTGCCGGATGATCAATTCGGGAGTGAGTACGATTTTCTGAGGTATGAATTTTTTAGTGGTATCGGATTTCTTGGCCGATTCCGATACTTCATCCAAAAATATTTGAGCTGCAGCGTTGCCGATACGCATACTGTGTTGTTCTACCGTTGAAAGTGATGGTTCCGTGAATGAGGTGAAAGGTTCGTTTGCAAAGCCTACCAGAGCAACTTCCTCAGGTATTTTAATCCCATGTTCCTTTAAGACTTGTAAGGCACCAAGGATTCCATATGCGCTGGCTGAAAAAACAGCATCTGGCATTTCCTTAAGCTTTAATAACTGAAGCATACTATTGCGGCCATCTTCCAATTGCAGATCGCTTTCTACAACAAGCGATTCGTCATAGTTCAAACCATTGTTGGTCAAGGCTTCACGATAACCTCTCAATCGTTCCTTATAGATACTTATCTTTCTTGTATTGGTGAAATGCGCAATCCGCTTGCATCCCTGTTGAATCAGATGCTCAGTTGCTCTGTAGGCACCTAAAAAATCATCGATTACCACATGACTCACTTCGAGTTCGTCATTAGAACGATCGAACAGTACTAGCGGAATTCCTCTTTCCTTTATTTTATGAAAGTGATCAAAGTTCAGCGTGTTTTTCCCTGGGGAAACAAGAACACCATCAACACGCGCATTTAGTAAAGCTTCAACAGTGCTAACCTCCTTTTTCGGGTCTTCGTATGTCTGGCAGATCATCACATTATAATTCGAATCATTAGCAATTTCTTCAACACCTCGGATGATTGATGAGAAAAAGCTTCTGTCTGCCCATGGGACGATTATACCAAGAATATTGCTTTTTCCATTGCGAAGTGCCGCAGCAATGTGATTAGGTTGATAGTTTAGTTTGGTGGCAACTTTTTGAACAGCTTTTTTAGTTTCATCACTTATACGTGGATGATTCTTTAATGCACGCGAAACAGTGGAGGCTGTAATGTTGAGCTTCTTTGCAATATCATGTATCGTTACTTTCTCTTTATTCATAGAGCTATGGAGACGAGATCGAATGGTAGGAGTAAGGCTCTAAAGTTCATTTGATGGTTTGCCAATGGTTGCTAATATACCTCCATCAACATAAATAATTTGACCGTTCACAAAATCACTTGCTGGTGAGGAAAGGAATACAGCTGTTCCAATCAGATCTTCGGGATTTCCCCAACGGCCTGCTGGTGTTCGACCCACTATAAAGTCATTGAATGGATGCCCGTTTACACGTATGGGCGCTGTTTGCTCTGTTGCAAAGTATCCTGGGCCTATTCCATTCACTTGTATGTTATATTTCGCCCACTCTGTTGCCATGTTCTTAGTTAGCATTTTCAATCCACCTTTTGCTGCGGCATAAGCTGAAACAGTGTTCCGTCCAAGTTCACTCATCATTGAACAAATGTTTATGATCTTTCCGGCTTTACGGTTTATCATATGACGCCCTACGTATTTGGAAACAATAAATGGTGCAACAAGGTCAACGTTGATCACTTCTCTAAAATCTTCTGTAGCCATATCTACCATAGGTGTTCGTTTGATGATCCCGGCATTATTGATCAGGATATCAATCGATCCTATTTCTCTTTCGATATTGTCTATAGCTTCCCTAACGATCTGATCATTCGTTACATCAAATAAACGACCATGTGCCTTTAAGTTATCATTTGCGTATTCGCTTAAAGCGAGCTTCATCTTATCCTCTGAATGCCCGTTGATAATGAGCTCTGCCCCAGCTATGCCTAATCCCTTCGCCATCGCCATTCCCAATCCATGGGTGCCTCCGGTAATTAAGACTCTCTTACCTTTCAGGTTGAATAAATCCATCCGTTATTTCAATTCGGTAAGTTTTACTACATCCATATCGCTGTAGTCTAAATTCTCGCCAGCCATACCCCATATAAACGAGTAGTTGCTGGTGCCCGCACCACAGTGAATCGACCAGGGTGGAGAAATCACAGCTTGATTGTTCTTTACCCAGATATGGCGAGTCTCCTCGGCTTCGCCCATGAAATGACTTACCATTTGATTTTCTGGAACTTCAAAGTAGAAGTAGGCTTCCATTCGCCTGCTGTGTGTATGTGGCGGCATCGTGTTCCACACACTTCCTTTTTTTAATTCAGTAAGCCCCATCTGCAATTGACAAGTAGGCAAAATGCTATTCACTAGTAATTTTCTAATCGTGCGATGATTCGAAGTTTCCAGAGCTCCCAGTTCTACAGTTTCGGCTTCAGCCAGCGAAATTTTTCTGGAAGGATAGACTGCATGAGCAGGGGCGGAGTTAAAATAGTAAAGTGGATTTGAGTTTTTGTCTGGATGAAATATTACCTGTTTTGCACCTCGCCCAATGTAGAGGGCTTCTTTATTGAGAAGAAGGTATTCATGTCCATCAACCGATACTTTTCCATTTCCACCTACATTAATAATCCCGATCTCCCTTCGTTGAAGAAAGTAATCAGCCTTCAAAGAATCAAAATTTTGGAGTTCCAACGATTTAGTTACGGGCATAGCACCTCCAATAATTAGCCGGTCATAGTGAGCGTATGTTGCGCAAATATTATCATCTAGAAAGATTGTATCAACTAAAAAACCTTTGCGAAGAAGGTCTGTTGTAAGCTCTTTAAACTGCTCCGGATGCATGGCATATCTATTATCTTTCATTTTATAGCGTAATCGTTTGCGCAATATAGCTAAAAAATATCTTTTTATAAGTTTGAATAGAGCCGTTTACTTTAGCCATTTGCGTCATTTAGAAGTGTTAAAAACATAATTAATACATTAATTAACAGCATAATTTAGATTAAGTTTTGCTTTTAGTTAAATAATTATATAATATGCAATCGATTGCGCGTTATAGTAATATTTCTGCGAAATTATTGAGTTTAGTTTAGGTGAGAAAAAGACTCCCGCATGTGTTGTTTGACCATGCGGGATTTCTTTGTTACGGATTTGAAACCAAATGAATATTGTATCCGATGAAGGCTATTTCTAAAGTAAGGGTATGGGGTATAGTGATTGCCACCATCAGCTTTTGGCCAGACTGTATGGCTCAGAAATCATGGGGCGAGCAGCTGGCTGAGACTATTATGAAGAACCATCCGGATTCTCTTGTGATAAAGAAGTATGTTACCCACGGACCATCGGAAGAGAAGATAGAAACAGAGCCATCCGGCAAACCAGCATCATGGAACTATGAGTATGCTGTATTATTGAAGGGATTTGAATCGCTAAGTAAGCATACTGGTAATGAATCTTTCAACAACTACTCAAAAAGAATCATCGATAATTTTATTCGGCCTGATGGTAGCATTCGTACCTACGATCTTACAGAATATAACATAGACCACGTCACACCGGGAAGAATCCTGTTGTCGCTATATCAGTCAACAAAAGAAGATAAGTACAAGAAGGCAGCAGATCGTCTACGTAATCAGCTCAACTGGCAACCGCGCACAAGAGAAGGTGGGTTTTGGCATAAGCTGAGATATCCCTATCAAATGTGGCTTGATGGACTGTATATGGGCGATTTATTCTATGCAGAATATGCTCAGGTATTTAATAAGCCCAATGACTTTGATGATGTAGTCAACCAATTTGTCTGGATGGAGAATCACTCTCGTGATAGCAAGACCGGATTGCTTTACCATGCATGGGATGAAAGTAAACAGCAGTCATGGGCTGATCCACTAACAGGGCAATCACCGGGATTCTGGAGTAGGGCAATGGGTTGGTATGCTGTAGCCTTGGTAGATGTACTGGATTACCTTCCGGCTAATCATCCTCGTAGGAACGAAATCATTGCAATTTTTCAACGCTTGTCTATAGCTATCAAGAATTATCAAGATCAGCAATCAGGAGTTTGGTATCAGGTAACAGATAAAGCTCAAACTCCCGGTAACTACCTGGAGTCATCTGGAAGCAGCATGTTTGTGTATGCGTTAGCGAAAGGTACTCGCATGGGTTACATCGATAAAAGTTTTGAGGTGGTCGCCCAAAAAGGGTTTGAGGGTCTCGTAA
>JANOQK010000166.1:0-4415 GCA_031414855.1 Bacteroidia bacterium
GCACTTTTTAGAAACTGTCCCGGCACACAGCTCAGCTTTGATTGAGCCTATCGAATCCAATGTTTTTCATTTGAACAATGAGTATTGGGTGAGTTACTACATTGGCCGTCAGATTCACGATAAGCGCTTTGTTTTTGTACCTGAATCCATTTGTGCGGAGAACATTACATTTATTAAAGAAATTGGGAAGGAAGGTGTTTTACATTCTTAAATAGTTAACAGGGAATTGTTAATGGTTAATGGGAGCAAGATGCAATTGCTTTCCATCTAACGAACTAAGTACCCTCTAAAGACAAGTTCCTCTCTATCCTTGATTAAATACGTCTTACCGTTCGAAAGCAAATAAATTTCATCTGCCATCTCCATGGTATGACGATACAAATGATCAGATAGAATAATTCCCTTGGTTGATTTTGCTTGAGAGATGAGTTCTCTCATACATTCAATGTGAAGAGGCATAAGTCCGGAAAAAGGTTCATCTAACAAACAAAAAAGATGAGGCGACTTTAAAATCAAAAAGGACTCCAGTAAACGCAGGTGTCCGCCCGATAAATCTCGGGCTGGAGTAAACAGCAATACTTTAAAATCAGGAAAATAATCTGTCAGAGATTCGCAGTTCATCTCAAAGTATTCCAACGCTTTCACCACCGTAAGTCTATGAGGGATAAAATTATCCTGAGGCAAGTAGCTGATAAATTTGTCTGCCTGGTAATTCCCAATCAAAGGAAATCCATTCACCCGAATGGATTGATTAGGCTTTCTCCAAGATCCGAAAACTGTTTTCATCAAAGAAGATTTGCCACAGCCATTTCTTCCCATCAGCCCAATTATCTTCCCCGTCTCACATTTCATATAAATGCTCGACAAAACCGAATGAGTTCCAAAGGATAACTCCATGCCATCAAACTCAAGGATATGTTTCTTCATAAAGCTGCCAGCGTTAAAAGCGTTACACCAAACCACAGCGTCATGTCAATACCAAAAGCAGATGAATACAAGTCAAAAGTTGAAACCCCAAGATTTTGAAAGAAGTACAGCTGGTTTTGCTTGAAGAAGTGAAAGATAGCCCCGATTAAAATATTGGTAATAACCTTCATGGAGAAGACGGGTATTATAAACAAAACAGTACCGGATTCCAGTAATAGATAGCAACCAAAGAAGTTGATAAAAGTGGTTGCCAACACAACGTTTTGGTAAAACAGCAGCCGTACGCGTAGTGCTTTCAGCATAAATATTTTTGACCCACCTTAAAACAAGGATTGTACCAGCTTTTATTATCTTGTAGTATGAATCCATCACTGAAAGACATTCTCTTCCTGGACATTGAAACCATTGGTTGCGTTGAACAGTATAGCAACCTAAGCGAACGCCTAAAAACACAATGGGCCCGAAAGGCTACTTTCCTTAAAAAACAAGAAGGCCAAACCGATGAAGAATTATTTCATGAGCGGGCTGGCATATATGCAGAATTTGGAAAAATAATTGTGGTGGCCGTTGGCAAATACTTCGAAAATGAAAAGGGCGAACTGAGCCTTCGGCTGAAATACTTTGCCGATCATGACGAACAAAAAATGCTGATTGATTTTAAAACCATGCTTGAAAAGCATGATCCAGCGATTAAACTTTGCGCACACAACGGAAAAGAGTTTGACTTCCCTTACCTGAGCCGCAGAATGCTAGTCAATGGAATTTCACTTCCCCAAACGCTAAACTTAATGGGGAAAAGACCATGGGATGTGCCGCACTTGGATACAATGGAGATGTGGAAGTTTGGAGATTACAAGCACTACACATCTCTTGATCTACTCACTGCAATTTTCAATATCCCATCGAGCAAGGGAGTCATGGATGGATCTAAAGTGAATGCCGTGTATTATCAGGAAAAGGACCTAAAGAAAATTGCAGAGTACTGCGTAAGCGATGTGGTGGCTATTGCTCAACTTTATTTGAAGATGAAAGGGATGGAGATTATCCCGGAAGGAAACATTGTGCAAGCTTAACCACGGAGAACACAGAGAATTTACACGAAGATGGAAGAAAATCTGATTACGGAAAAGATCATTGGAAGCGCCATTAAGATTCATAAAGCATTAGGGCCTGGACTACTAGAGTCTGCTTATCAAGCGTGCCTATATTATGAGTTGATTAAAACTGGTATGTTTGTAGAAAAGGAAAAGGCGCTTCCCCTGGTTTATGAAGAGGTGACGTTAGATTGTGGTTACCGAATGGATTTAGTAATTGAAAGAAAGATTGTTGTTGAGATCAAATCGGTCGATACTCTTACAGACATTCATCTAGCACAAATACTTACCTACCTCAAACTTTCCAATAACAGATTTGGTTTGTTAATAAACTTTAACGTCACGCTACTAAAAGACGGAATAAAGCGTGTTGTTAATGGATACTAAATCAGTATTCTCCGTGAAAAATATTCTGTGCCCTCTGTGGTAAAAATTTATGAGCAAAAAGAAATTTAAAAAAGAAAAAGAGAAGCGCGTCAAGAAGGAACAGGGAGGAATGTACAATTCCCTCATGACCTTGCTTGAAGAGATGGCTGGTAAAACGTACAGCGTACCCCAGCTTGTGAAAAAATTGGGCCTGAAGAAAAAATCATTAATAGAAGATCTATATAAAATCCTCGATTCTCTGGAAGAGGAGGGTCAGGTAGAGCAAAACAGTGATGGCCAATACAAAAGTTCACGTAAAACAAAATCCGTTACCGGAATTGTAGATCATGTGAACCCACGATTTGCCTACGTTGCTACAGGCGAGGAAGGCAAAAAAGACATTTACATCCGTACACAGGACTTAGGTTCGGCCCTACATGGAGATACTGTTGCTGTAGCGCTTTCAGGAAGAAAGACGGGCGAAAGCCCAGAAGGAAAAGTGACAGAAATTGTCAAGCGCAGTCGATCACGATTTGTAGGAAAAATTGAATTGTCAAGAAACTTTGGGTTTGTAGTTCCTGATTTTAAGAAAGTGTATCAGGATTTTTTCATTCATACAGAAAACTTAAATGGAGCCAAGACAGAAGACAAGGTTTTATTTGAAGTAACCAAGTGGGCAGACGGAGACAAAAGTCCGGAGGCAAAAGTCATTGAGATTCTCGGTAAGAGCGGAGAGAATGAAGCTGAAATACATTCCATTATGGCAGAATTTGATTTGCCATTCCGTTTTCCTGAAAACGTATTGAAAGAATCAGAAAAAATTCCGGAAGACATTACCAAAGAAGAGATAAAAAAGCGTTGGGACTTTCGCGATGTGTTAACGTTTACCATCGACCCGGAAGATGCCAAGGATTTTGATGACGCCTTGTCATTTAAAAAACTTGACAATGGGCTTTACGAAATTGGTGTTCATATTGCCGATGTTACACATTATGTAAAACCAGGAAATGTTCTTGACGATGACGCATTTGATCGCGCCACGTCCGTCTATTTGGTTGATCGCACAGTACCTATGTTGCCGGAGCGGTTATCTAATGGTTTATGTTCCCTGCGGCCGAACGAAGACAAGCTCACGTTCGCAGCTGTTTTTGAAATGGATGATAAAGGTAAAGTTCATAAAGAATGGTATGGCCGTACTGTTACTCATTCTGACCATCGCTTTAGTTATGAGCAGGCGCAGGAAGTAATTGAAACCGGGAAAGGAAAATTTGCGGAAGAACTAAAAATTCTCAATCAACTTCACCACATTCTTAGAAAAGAGCGCTTCAAAAAAGGAGCGGTCAATTTTGAAACGACAGAAGTAAAATTCAAGCTGGATTCGAAGGGTAAACCCCTTTCCGTAATTCCTAAAGTCAGGAAAGACGCTCACAAACTGATCGAAGAGTTCATGTTATTGGCTAACAAGGGCGTGGCCACTTTTATCTTCAAAAAAAGGAAAGGCGAAGAAAAAGATACGTTCGTTTATCGCACCCACGATTTACCAAATCCCGAAAAGCTTCAGACGTTTTCTGAATTTGCCAAACAGTTTGGTCATAAGTTGCAAATTGAAGATGCTGCTGTTTCAAGATCATTGAACAAGCTTATGGATGAAATTGAAGGTAAGCCAGAGCAAAACGTGTTACAATCACTTGCTGTGCGAGCAATGGCTAAAGCTAAATACACCACCGAAGCGAAAGGACATTTTGGATTAGCGTTTGATCATTACACACACTTCACCTCACCTATCCGCAGATATCCGGATATGATGGTGCATCGTCTGCTCCAGCATTACCTAGACAATGGTAAGTCCGTCAATAAAAAAGAGTACGAAGATAAATGTGTTCACTCCTCTGAGCGCGAAAAACGTGCGGCTGATGCCGAGCGCGCTTCCATCAAGTACAAGCAGGTGGAGTTCATGAGCATGGCCGAAGACAAAGTATACGATGGTATCATTACCGGTGTAACTGACTTTGGTGTCTTTGTAGAAAT
>JANOQK010000167.1:0-1675 GCA_031414855.1 Bacteroidia bacterium
CTTTGATCCGTTCAGCAAATATTTTTACCAGATGATACGTACCGGGTGTTGCATCAACCCCCTCACCACATCCCCAAATATTCTGGTTGGTATATATTTTTACAAACAGGCTATGACCTCCGCGAATGTATCCGCACTTAATATCTGTAATCTTCAGGTCGGAAGGCGCGGAAAGTTTGGGGTTATTGTCAATAGCCGTTTCATAACCTTTTCCAAAGTTTGAGAAGGGTGTAACAATCGCACCTGCTGCAAGTGCACTTTTGGTTAAGAAGGATCGTCTGGAGGTTGACATATGATTTCAGGATTTAATTTTTTGGTTTCTGTATCGTTGTTCGTTGGTGGTTGTTCGTTGTTAGAGTTTCCACGAACAACCATCAACGATGAACCACAAGCGATAACTACCAGGTTCTGGTTTTAAGAAGTTCTTGAATTTGATCTTTGGGAACTGGCAACTCGTTGATATGATCATTTAGCCACTGCGAAAAATCTTTCTCGATATCATCAGACCAGCGGTTATCAATCTGGGCCGCAGAATATTTCTTCTCACGAATTCGTTGATGCCCAAACATATCACGCAACCGTACAATTTCAGATGTCTTCACTACTTTCTCTGCCAGATGAGGTGGTATGAAAACTACGGCACCATCTCTTGCTAGTACTACATCGCCAGGCATAACAGTAGCATGACCAATTCGAGTGGGTTGATTGATGCCAATTAGAGTAGTGTTAAGCTCTCCGTCAGGGTTGTTCAAATGATGAGATGGATGATAAGATCTGTAAAGCGAAGTGAATGTTTTCATTTCCTTTAATCCATTGATATCGCGAATGGCTCCATCATAAATAATTCCATTACCAGAATTAGTAAGTATGGCCATACCCACATTGTCACCAATAGTGGGGCCATCTTCATGTGCTCCAAACTGATCTACCACGTAAACATCTCGTTTAACAAGCAACGCCACTGTCCATGCGTTTTGAGATTTTATTCTACCATCTCTGGTGTGGCCTCTATCATCGATAGCACGATGAATGTCAGGACGCCCAGGCATAAAGATAGCAGTGACTGCACGACCTACTAAAACGCTATCAGGATTTATGGACTCCCAACCCTCTTCATATTGATGTTTATAGTTTTCTCCTTTTAACACGGCCCACGCTTCTTCATGAGTTACTAGTTTCATTCGATTTAATATGGCATCAGGAACTTTCGGTCTTCCATCGACAAAACGTTCGCCTTTCCAAAGAGGTGTTAGAAATAGTAATTCCTCTTTCGAAATCTGTTGCGCGTTAAGTGTGACGCAAAAGCAAAGGAATGTAAGTGTGGTTGCAAACCTTAATCTTATCATATTCTCTATCGATTAAAAATGTTCAATTTTGATTCTTGAATAATTTCACTCACCAAGATTATTCCTTAGGCGGTCTACGATGCCAGTAAGAAGCCAATATTGACCCGGTGATATTCATGAGGGGACCAAAGACAGCCGAAGCTAAACCTACAGTAGCTATTTTTCCCATCTCTTTTGCGATCCCTGATGCGAGGCCACCATTTTGCATGCCTACTTCAATGGCAACGGTCCGGCAATCTTTTTCACTCAATTTTAATAATCGTGCACTCCAATAACCTAATAGGTAACCGAATGTATTGTGAATCAAAACCAAGCCGATTAAAATAAAC
>JANOQK010000168.1:0-26316 GCA_031414855.1 Bacteroidia bacterium
AAAATTGAAGACAATTCCAGTAACAAAGACTTTCGCATTACCTGGAGTCACTCTCCTCAATCAAAAGGTACCGGAAGGTTTTCTGCCTCCGTCAATGCGGCAACCTCAAAATTTAATAGCAACAACTACCTTGGAGCAAGCGTCAATCCCTCCACCCAGTTTAACAATACTTCGCAAAAACTAAGCTCAAATATTTCGTACTCCAAAACATTTGCTGGCACACCCCTCAGCCTTGGCATTAACCTTCGTCATAATCAGGATTTAAAAACAGGCCAAGTTGATTTACCGTTGCCAGATTTAAGTTTTAATGTGACTAATCTTTATCCATTCAAGAGAGCTGAAAAAGAATTTCTTGAAAATATTTCCATTCGCTATACGTTTACTGGCACCAATCAGGTAACTAATAACCTGGGCAAAATTGGAGTTGACCCAACTAAGGATAGTATTGCGCCATTCAAATTCGAAAATTTAGGTACGTTCTTTAATAATAGTAAAAAAGGATTTCGAGGCAACATACCTCTTTCAACATCCATAAAAGTTTTAAAAAATTTCACACTTAGCCCAAGCGTTAACTTCGATCAACTTTGGTATTTTGAAAAGCTTCAGTGGGGAATAGATGAAAAAACAAAACAGCCTGTCATTCAGGATACCATCCAGATCTTCAACGGTGTTTATAATTATGCTGGAAGTGCCTCTCTTACCACCCGATTATATGGAATGAAAAATTTCAGAAAAGGAAGTATTAAAGCAATACGGCACGTCATTAATCCAAGTGCAAGCTATTCTTATCAACCCGATTTTGGTGAACCCAAATATGACTATTACCAAAAGCTAGTCGTACCAGGAACTAATGGCAGTAAAGATCAAATCTACTACCAATCGCGTCATCAGGGATTTTCCTATGGCTCCTCCAAGCTTGGTAAAAGTAATTCGATTGGTTTTGGATTAAATAATAACGTTGAAATGAAGGTGATGAGTAAAGAGGATACTGTTGCAAAGAAGATTTCATTACTGAACACCCTATCCGTTAGTAACAGCTATAATTTCGCTGCTGACTCTTTTAAGCTTTCTCTGTTCAGCTTGTCTGCAAACACCAATGTTCTTCAGGATAAAATAAATATAAATGTCAGTGCCACCCTGGATCCCTATCAATATGTTTTAGATAGCATTAAGACAGATGAAAAGGGAAAATCAATCATCTATCAGCGCAAGATAGATCGTTATGTATGGAAGGATGGATTTAATGTGGGCCAGATTATCAACGCCAATTTTGCCATAAGCACCAACTTGAGTCCAAAAGGTCAAAAAAAGGACAATGATACACGTGAAAAAATTGCTAAGTCAGATATTTCAGAGACAGACAAACAGTTTTTACTGAACAATCCTGATGCCTACGTTGATTTCACTATACCATGGAACCTTCGCATAAGCGGGAATGTGGCTTACACAAAAAATGGGTATCAAAAAGCTCTTATCACAAAAACATTGCAATTTTCAGGAGATCTTTCGCTTTCTGAAAAATGGAAAGTGGTTTACAATTCAGGTATTGATCTGGAAAAAAAGAAGTTTACTCAAACCAATATTGCTTTGAGCCGTGATTTACACTGCTGGCAGTTCAGCCTAAACTGGGTACCCTTCGGTACTTTCCAGTCCTATAGTTTTTCGATTGGAATTAAATCAGCACTGCTGCGTGATTTGAAACTTGATCGCAACAGATCTTTTGTAGATAATTTCTAAATCCCAAATCATTTCTGCCAGGATTCTATTTCCTGAACAGTTGGATTCACAACATTTTCTAATTTAAGTTTCTTGCGCATCCCCCCAATGTCATTAAACAACTTAGTGGCTTTCATTTCCTTAAGCTGACTGATTGTTTGTATTCCCATTTTTTGTAGAATAGGCATAAGCTCTGCCCGTATACCCAAAGCTTCAAAGTCTTTTTCAGAACTTTGTCCGGTCGACTGCTCTGGCTTCATCTGGGGGAAAAAGATTACATCCTGAATAGAAGGTGAATTGGTCATCACCATGCTCAAGCGATCAATACCTATTCCAAGGCCAGCTGTAGGAGGCATACCATACTCAAGCGCACGTAAGAAGTCTTCATCCAGAGTCATTGCTTCTTCATCGCCACGTTTTCCAAGCTCCAATTGTTCTTCAAAACGCTTTCGCTGATCAATGGGGTCATTCAACTCCGAAAATGAATTACACATTTCTTTTCTATTGCAAATCGCTTCAAAGCGCTCTACCAATCCTGGCTTGCTCCGGTGCTTTTTTGCTAATGGCGACATCTCCAATGGATAATCAGTGATAAATGTCGGCTGAATAATATTCGGTTCGCACTTCTCGCCAAAAATCTGGTCGATCAATTTGCCTTTGCCCATCGTCTCGTCCATAGGCACATGAAGTTTGCGGCAGGTATCGCGCAAAGCAGCTTCATTCATTTCAGAAATATCAATCTGTGTAAAATGTTGGATAGCCTCATACATCGTAAAACGTTTCCAAGGCCTTTTGAAATCAATTACATTTTCGCCCACTGTAACTTGTGTAGTACCATGCATATCCATAGCAGCTTTTTCAATCATCTCCTCCACAAGATCCATCATCCAGTTGTAATCTTTGTAGGCCACATACAACTCCACTTGTGTGAATTCAGGATTGTGAAAACGCGACATACCTTCGTTGCGGAAATCTTTCGAGAACTCATACACTCCATTAAATCCACCAACAATTAATCTTTTGAGGTAAAGCTCATTGGCAATCCTCAAATAGAGCGTCATATCTAATGTATTGTGATGAGTTGTAAAAGGTTTTGCCGCTGCACCTCCATATAATGGTTGAAGAATAGGGGTCTCCACTTCCAGATAACCTTTGTTGTTTAGGTACTGCCGCATGGAGTTAACCATTTGAGTTCGCTTAATAAACGCTTCGCGAACATGAGGGTTAACGACTAGGTCAACATAACGCTGACGATACCGTTGTTCAGGATCAGTAAAAGCATCGTGTAAAACAATATTGCCAGCTTCGTCCTTTGTTTCCTTAACAATCGGTAGAGGCCTCAAGGACTTCGCCAGGATGATTAATTCCGTAACATGAATGGATGTTTCACCAGTTTGTGTCGTGAACACAAATCCTTTCACACCCAGGATATCACCAATATCAAGTAGTTTTTTAAAAACAGTATTGTAAAAAGTCTTATCCTCACTTGGGCACAGGTCGTCCCTGCGCATATAAATCTGAATGCGACCTGTCTCATCTTGCAATTCGGCAAATGAAGCATTACCCATTATCCTTCGGCTCATCATGCGACCAGCAAAAGAAACATTCTTGTATTCTTGTTTTGGATAATTTTCGTGGATCTCACGTGCCGTTACATTCACATCAAATAGTTCAGCCGGATAGGGATTGATGCCCAGCTTTACTATTTCTTCTAAACTTTGCCTGCGGATGATTTCCTGTTCGCTTAAATGCATGACTTACTGTATTGAAATTAATCTGAAGGGCAAAAATAGTGATTTAGCCCGATCCTGTTATTTGGATTTTCTGCGTTGCAATTCCTTGCGAATTAACGTCAGCTCCCTGCTGCTTTGACCAGCCACTGATGTGTTTTCCGCTGCCCTTCTAAGCAAGTACGGCATCACGGCTTCCACCGGACCATAAGGCACATACTTGGCAACATTATAACCCGCCTTGGCAAGGTTAAAAGAAATATTGTCACTCATGCCTAGCAGTTGAGAAAACCAGATCCGGTTATCGTTCGGTTTCATTCCATGTCTTTGCATGAGTAGAGCCAAATATTGGTTACTGTATTCGTTGTGACTTCCACATAAAAGGGAAATACGTTGCTTGTTATCGACACAAAATTCGAGGCCCTTATTAAAGGAATTATCTGTTGCTTCTTTTGATGAGTGAATGGGATCGGCATAATTCAGTTTCGCAGCGCGTTCGCGCTCTTTCTCCATATAAGCACCCCGTACCATTTTCACACCAAGATTGTAATTATGCATTGCAGCTCTATGAAATGCTTCCTTTAGGTTTGTAAGCATGTCAGCCCGGTACATTTGATAGGTGTTGAAAACGATGACTTGCTCCTTATTGTATTTCTCCATCATTTCATAAGAAAGCGAATCAATAACATTTTGGATCCAGCTGTCTTCGGCATCAATTAAAACAGGCACTTTAAACTCACAGGCCTTTTTGCAGATTTTATCAACACGATTTCGAAATCGCTCAAAAGCTGATCTCTCTATTTCCGAAAGAGTCTCCTTTGCTTGAATCTTTTCGAGCAATGCCAAGGCTACTATGCCTGTTGATTTAAATACACAAAATGGAACAGCGGGGTTATTTTTCGCCTTATCGAATGTGTTTAAGATTTCTTCAGCAGTATTGTCAAAACCTTCCTCTGTTTCGGCACCTTCTACGGAAAAATCGAGGATAGTGCCCACCTTGAATTCTGCAAGTCGCTGAATGGTCTCCTCGCTCTTTTCGATTGTTTCTCCTCCACAAAAATGATAGAAGACAGTTGAGCGGATCAACCCTTTGATAGGAAGCCCAACAGCAAGTGCGAGCTTAACGCCAGCAGTAGCGAGGTTAGAAATGGCCGGATGATTAACTACGGTAAAAATGAAATTTGCCTTTTTCAAGCTGCTATCTGTCTTATAAGAAAAGGCAACTTCGGTGTCGTCAAAGTGTATCAGTGGCTCTACTTGCATGTTATTTTTTTTGCGTCACAAATATACAGCTCAGGGGCAATCTTTGAGTCAAATCTACTGCTACTCAGCAAGAATTGAGTTATTTTGCCAGTTGTTCCGAATGAAATAAAATGCTTCCTGACCACATCGTTATACATTCTAATCCGTCAACGGTTTTAGCGGGATTTTTGTCAAAATCTTCCTATTCCGGGGTATGTGTTTTGATGGATGAAAATACGGAAGTCCATTGTTATCCCCTGATTGTAAAATCCCTACCATCGCATCATATCATTCGGATTAAGAGCGGTGAGGAGCATAAAAATCTAGCAACATGTAGCCAGATATGGCAGCGACTTACAGACCTAACAATAGACCGCCACGGGTTATTAATAATTCTTGGCGGTGGTGTGTTGGGAGATATGGGCGGATTTTGTGCAGCCACTTATAAGCGCGGAATCGATTTTCTTTTAATGCCCACCACCCTTTTGGCGCAAGTTGATGCTAGTGTGGGTGGAAAGCTTGGCATCGACTTTCAACATTTCAAAAATCACATCGGGCTTTTTCAGGAACCAGCTTCAACACTCATCTGTGCCGATTTCTTAAAAAGCTTGCCAGAACGTGAGCTTCGTTCGGGTTTTGCCGAGGTGATCAAGCACTGTCTCATTTCGGATAAGGTGATGTGGGATATAGTAAAAAATAAACCTATGAAAGATCAGGACTGGGTAACCTTGGTCAAGCATTCAGTGAACTTTAAATGGTCTATTGTAAATGAAGATCCGAGGGAGAAGGGTCTACGGAAGGTGCTGAACTTTGGCCATACCGTAGGGCATGCTGTGGAGGGGTACTTTCTAAAACATGGTAAACGGATATTCCATGGTGAGGCTATTGCAATTGGTATGATCTGCGAGGCTTATCTGGCACACAAAAAAGAGCTTCTTGAAAAAGAAAGTCTTAATCAGGCATCAGATTACATCCTAAAAATATTTGGAAAAGTTGAGCTTCCACAAAACTATGATCCCATTCTGGAAGGAATGCTTCAGGACAAGAAAAATAAGGGTAATAAAATATTGATGGCACTGACCAAAGGTATTGGCTCAGCCATTTGGGATATTGAAATCAGGGAAGAGGAAATAAGGGAGTCACTATCGTTTTATGTTAATCGTTAAAAGTTAATTGGGAATGGCCTAAAACTCACAATTACCCACAATTACCATTAACCTTTAGCTATTTTCTGATAACTAACTAAACGTAGTGAATGTCTGAGTCGTCTGATGTCTCTTTGTCCTCTTTCTTCAAGGTCTGCTTAAGGTCTTGAGCCTTTTTCACAATGAAGTCCTTTGTTTTTTTCCTGCGATCGCCCGTCAGCAGCCAGGCGGCCAACAATGCGCCTCCGGCAATGCCTAATCCAATTGCTATTTTCTTTGTATTACTCATATACTCCTTAACTCACTTTAAAATTAATTTGTTTCATTGACATGAAAAAAAATGAAAGCCAAAATTATTTTAGATTCGCCTCTTTAAATTTTTAAACTGTGGGCTCATCCCTATTTATCAATAAGAACTCAACCCTTGAAGGTACTGCCAACCTTCTACCCTCTTCCAAGAGCATCAGTAACCGGGCTCTCATCCTTAATGCCCTTTCGGGCAACCAATCAATCGTTAGTAATCTTTCGTCTGCCCGCGACACGCAACTTATGATGCGGCTGGTCAATAGCGAAGACCACCTCATTGACGTAATGGATGCAGGCACCACCATGCGCTTTCTCACTGCTTACTTTGCTATTTCCGGACAACACAAAACTCTTACCGGAACAGAACGAATGAAGCAACGCCCTATTGCCCTTTTGGTTAATGCACTAAGGCAGGTTGGCGTAACCATAAATTATTTACAAAATGACGGCTTCCCTCCCCATGAAATTATCGGTTTCAAGCCTTCGACCATAACTACTATTTCAATTTCTGGCCATATAAGCAGTCAATATATATCAGCTTTGATGATGATTTCACCACTCTTGCCCCAAGGTCTCACCATTCAATTGGAAGGCAAGGTGGGTAGCCGTCCCTATATACAAATGACAGTTGAGTTGATGAGCAGGTTTGGAATCTCATGCGATTTCTCAGGACAAACCATTCTGGTTCCCAACGGAAAATACAAACCTGTCTCCTATACAGTAGAAGCCGATTGGTCAGCAGCCAGTTACTGGTTTGCATTCACAGCATTGGCAGATAAGGCCACTATTAGTTTACCAAATATTTCATCCGAGTCTTTACAAGGAGACAGAGTCATTGTAGAAATAATGGAAAAACTTGGGGTAAAGACACGATTTGAAAACAACCAGGCTTTCCTTACTAAGTCAAATCACGTAGCATTTCTTGAATGGGATTTTACAGACTGTCCTGATCTAGCTCAAACCGTTTTACCCGTGTGTGCTTGCAAAGGAATTGCTGGAAAGTTCACCGGACTTGAAAGTTTGCGAATAAAAGAATCGGATCGTATTGCTGCACTTCAGGCTGAACTCGGAAAAATTAATACTAAAATCACTGAAGATATAACTGGTGAATGGAGCCTCATTCCTTCAAGTCAGGGATGGCCTAAATCAGGTATCCAAATTGAGACTTATCACGATCATAGAATGGCAATGGGCCTTGCTCCTCTTGCCACTCTTATGAATTTAGAAATCAAATCACCGGAAGTTGTTAATAAATCATATCCCGGATTTTGGGAAGACATGAAAGCCGTTGGATTTGAATTGACGTGAGTAGCAATTCTCCCGTAGTCAATAATCAAAAACAGCTTTTATTTTGAGTTCGACTTCTAATAAGTCAGTGCGTGCGTATTGATAAAATTGGGGAGCTCAATATGAAATTTAGTTCCTTTCCCAGGCTCAGATTCTACTTCAATCTTTCCTCCAAGTCGATCAATAGTATCTTTAACGATGTATAAGCCTAACCCAGTGCCCTTTATATTGGCATGCGCTCGAAAATACATATCAAAAATCTTGCTTAAATATTGAGGTTCAATTCCAAGGCCATTGTCCTCTACCAAGATCAAGCAAATTGTCTCTGAGACACTGGCCTTCACTTTTATAAATCGGTTCGTTTTAGTCCGATCGCTGTATTTTATAGCATTTGAAAGTATGTTAGTCAATATGGTTTTAAGCCTCATCACGTCCGAATACAGTGAATATTCTGAATCAAACAGGAATTCAATTTTGATTCCACTAGCATCAGGCATATTCTGAAGGATCTCCCTTTCCTCGTTGAAAATGAATTCTAAATCAACTTCCTCATTTTTAATGGCCAGCTTATCATTCTTAAAAAAACCATTGAGTTCAATAATAAAAGCATCAAGCCGTTGAAGGCTCGTTTTGATCATTTTAAGATAATGGTCGCGCTCATTCGGCAGTGCAGATTCGGCAAGACCAATTAGGCCCAATGCCGATTGCAGCGGTGCCTGCAAATCATGTACAGTCTTATAAATAAAATGATCAAGTTGATTATTCGTCTTAACGAGTTCATTGTGCTCAAGTTTTCGTCCTGTGATATCATGAAGAAACACAACAAGGCCTCTGATCTCATTGTGGTTTATATGGTTGGTGAATGTTACTTCGAAATGAAGCTCCTTTCCAGCAGGTGTTGTTAAAGCTATCTCACTGGATTTACTTGTCAATGATTGTTGAATACACTTTTGCCAAGCTTCCCGTTTATCATTAGGGGCAAACTCAAACGCATTTTTTCCTACTAATGAATAAGGTGTCAGTCCAAAGATGGCCTCCACATTCGAGGATACATAACGAATACTAAATCGCTCATCCGTTACCAATACCATATTCTTGGAGTTGTTAAACAACTCCGTCAGCAAACTCTCAGTTTTTATCATAACACAAAATCAAACGTCAACTAAATCAACAGATAAAAACGAGCAATAAGGAGGGGGTTAGTGGTTGAAGAAACTACATGCTTAGATTACAATGGCCATACCACTAAGCTGTGATGAAACCTTAAGACTGGAAGCCGCCACAGAAGCCTGATTGAGTTCAAACTTTAATTTACCGTCAATTATTTTAAAGTTGATACAACTTCCTTTTTGACCAAGGTTAAAACCATCACTTACCGTGAGAACTGATTTACCGACAATTGCTGTTTTGATGTTTTCAATTTCTTTGCTTTTGCTTTTGCCTAAATACACAACAGCGCATGAAGCCGCTTCATCAGCAGTATTCAATTTTTTAATAACATATTTTTTTGCTCCCTTAGGTTTGCCATCGTACCAGCCTTTCAATGTCTTCAGCATGTCATCGTCACCCATAACACCCACGACAAAATCTCCCGCTTCTGTTTCATTTGGCCATTGAATGTATTTGATGAAATTGTATATCATTTGGGCATGTATTTCATGCATCGGCTTTTCATCTTGCGCCATCGCACCACCTACTGAAATCAAAATCACTATTAGGAGAATCAGCTTTTTCATATAAATAAGGAGTAAGTAGTTCAAATATAATTCTAAAGTTCCGATTATTTTTGGTTTAAACAGCGAAAAAACCCCAGGCGAACCCGGGGCTTTTTACACACAAACAAACCCCATCAAATCAAAATCGCCATAGAAGAAAGTGCACCTGAAACCTTGAGATTAGCAGCGTCAACAGCTTGTTGGTTAAGCTCAAATTTTAGTTTTGCATCCACCGTCTTGAAATTTATGCATGATCCTTTTTCACCAAGGCCATTTTTATCAGTAATAACTAAAGTGCCTTTGCCCTTTACTTTATCATTCGCTGCAACAAACTCACCACTTTTAGACTTATCAATGAATAGTAAGTGACAATCTGTTACTTCTGCTGCTGTGTTGAATTTTTTAATAACATACGTCTTTGTGCCCTTTGGTTTACCACCATACCAAGTGTTGAGGGTGGTAAACATATCATTGTTACCAATAACAGCAATCACAAATTCTCCAGACTTGTCATGGTCAGGCCACTGAATATACTTCGTGAAGTTATAAACCATCATAGAATAGATTTCATGTAAAGGTTTATCCTGAGCGAAAGTGCTTGTACCAAGTGCCATTAAGGCAATTACTAGTAAGCTTTTAATCGTTTTCATATCAATTGCTTTTTTGGGTTTTGTTGACACAAAGGTAGGCCACCCCACCAAGGCGGAGAAACCGACAATTGACATATCCTTTCTAATGTAAGATTTACTGGGATTTACTACCGGATGTAGCGAAAATCATGACCCAACTTGGTTTGCAAAAGCACTTCACAGATAAGTTGTATCACATTTTCCACATCGTCCTTGTGTACCATTTCAACGGTGGTCTGCATGTATTTGAGCGGAGTGATATAAGAGCCGGAACCACGCCTTCTTTGAATCGGCAAAAGAGTCGGTAACAGTGCACGTGGAGCGAAAAACAGCCGGTTTAAACAGCGAAAAAACCTCAGGCGAACCCGAGGCTTTTTACACACAAACAAACCCCATCAAATCAAAATCGCCATAGAAGAAAGTGCGCCAGAAACCTTGAGATTAGAAGCTTCAACAGCTTGTTGGTTAAGCTCAAATTTAAGTTTAGCGTCCACTGTCTTGAAATTTATACAAGATCCTTTTTCACCAAGGCCATTCTTATCGGTAATAACCAATGTGCCTTTGCCTTTTACTTTATCATTAGCAGCCGCAAATTCACCACTCTTCGACTTATCGATGAACAATAAATGGCAGTCTGTAACCTCTGCTGCAGAGTTGAATTTTTTAATCACATACGTCTTTGTGCCTTTTGGTTTGCCACCATACCAAGTGTTCAGTGTATTATACATGTCATTGTTACCAACAACAGCAATCACAAATTCGCCAGACTTATCGTGATCAGGCCACTGAATATACTTGGTGAAGTTATAAACCATCATAGAATAGATTTCATGTAAGGGTTTATCCTGAGCGAAAGTGCTTGTACCAAGTGCCATCAGGGCAATTACTAGTAAGCTTTTAATTGTTTTCATATCAATTGTTTTTTTGGGTTTTGTTGACACAAAGGTAGACCCGCCCACCAAAGTGGGGAAACCGACAATTGACATATCCTTTCTAGCGTAAGATTTAAACCGATTTATTACCGGATGTAGCGAAAATCATGGCCTGGCTTCGTTTGTAAAAGCACTTCGTAGATAAGTTGGATCACATTTTCAACATCATCCTTGTGTACCATTTCAACAGTGGTATGCATGTATTTGAGCGGAAGTGATATAAGAGCCGAGGCAACGCCTTCTGCTGAATAGGCAAAAGAGTCAGTATCCGTTCCCGTAGAACGGGAAACGGCCTGGCGCTGGAAAGGAATCTTCTTTTTTTGGGCAGTTTCGATGATCATTTTCAAGACATTGTTCTGCACGGCCGGGCCATAGCAAAGCACCGGGCCGCTTCCAGCCTTCATGTTGCCGCTCTCCTTTTTATTGTACATGGGCGATTGAGTGTCGTGAGTCACGTCTGTGCAGATCGCTAAATCAGGTTTTAATCGCCTCGAGATCATCTCCGCTCCGCGAAGTCCTATTTCCTCCTGAACCGCGTTGACTATATACAGGCCAAAGGGCATTTTTTTCTTATTTTCGAACAATCTCCGGGCAACTTCAGCAACCATAAATCCTCCCATTCGGTTGTCCAGCGCCCTGCCAACCAGGTAATTTTTGTTCAATTCCATCAATTCATCTACGAAAGTGATAACACACCCAACGTGCACACCCATGGCCTCCACTTCCTTTTTAGATTCTGCTCCGATATCGATAAAAATATTTTTTAGGGATGGAGTCTCTTCTTTGGCGGCATCGCGTACATGGATGGCTGGCCAGCCAAAAATGCCTTTGACAATGCCCTTTTCTGTTTGAATATTCACACGCATGGAAGGCGCAATCTGATGATCCGATCCACCATTTCTCCTTACGTAGATATAGCCTTCGTCAGTGATATAGTTAACAAACCATGAAATCTCATCGGCATGGGCTTCAATTACCACTTTGTACGGAGCTTTAGGATTAATGATGCCTACGGCAGTGCCATATACATCTACCATGTAGTCGTTTGTGTATGGTTTTATATAATCCAGCCAAAGCTGTTGACCTTTATGTTCAAACCCTGTAGGCGATGCATTGTTAAGATAATTGTAAAGGAAGGTTTTGCTTTTCTTGTCCATGATTTTTTGAAAGTTTCAGGTTTCTGATTTCAAGTTCTTAAAGTCACACCAATATTACAAAAAGGAATGGCTCAACCAACCGGTCGCTGAAGGCGAAAGAAAAGCTGAGACACCGGAATTAACATCAACCCAGAAAAGGCGAAAATGATGAATGCAATACGAAGATTAAATGCGTGAGCGATATAACCAATTAAAGGTGGACCGATAAGCATACCCACAATACTATAGGTAGCAATAATGGATATGGCCATGCCTGGGGAATATTTACTCGAATGCCCCGCCAACTGGAAAGTCATAGGGATAACCGAAGCTGTTCCAAACCCCACGAGGCAAAAGCCAATCATGGATGGCCAGAAGCCTGGAAACAAAACCGCGAGACCAATCCCCATAAAAATAAAAGAGGCACTGATAACAAAATTTCTAGCCATACCTATTCGCTCCACTAAACGATCGGAGGCAAATCGCGATAGAGCCATGAAAATCATGAAGATCAAATAGCCGAGTGTGAAAAGTTCCACTTTTACCACTTCGCGAAAATATACCCCACTCCAGTCAAACATACCTCCTTCACATATTGATGCAAAGAAGACCAACAAGCCTAAATAAACAATATAGGGATCTGGCTTGCTGAGAATCAGTTTGTTTCCAGAAGGCGACTTGTCATTGCTGATCAGAAACCTATATGAAAAGAGTGTAGTGGCCAGTGTTATGATCGATACTATTAATAAATGAACGCCAATAGAAACGTTCATTGCCACTAATAGTGTTGAAAACCCTACGCCTACAATACCCCCAGTACTCCAAAGGCCATGAAATGAACCATTGATTTTACGGTCGAATAATTTTTGAAGCTTTATTGCCTGAGTGTTCATAGCAATATTTAAAATTCTAAAACTAAAAGCAAGCAAACAGATAGAGGCCACAAGCATATTCGTTTTAGTGGCAAACCCAATCAAGGAAAGTGATATAGCGAGTAGGACAAATGCAACAGACATGGGCACACGGCTATTAAACTTCGCTACCAGCCAGCCCGAAATTGGCAATCCAATTAAAGAACTAATGGGCATGGCAAGAAGTATAGTACCCAACTCGGCTTCATTAAATCCGAAGGTTGTTTTGATGGTAGGTATGCGCGATGCCCAGCTTGAAAAACAAATCCCCGAAAGGAAAAAGAATACGCTTAGAAAAATTCGTTGCTTATTTTTTAACTCCATGCCAGAGTTATAATGGAATGTTTCCGTGCTTTTTCTTGGGCAGTTTAGCAACCTTATTTTCCAGCATTTGAAAAGCTCTGATTAGTTTCTCACGAGTTTGTTCAGGATAAATAACTTCATCGATGTAGCCTCGAAATGCTGCACGATAGGGATTGGCAAATTTCTTGGTGTACTCCTCAACTTTTTCCGCAAGCTTAGCTTCCGGATCAGATGCTTCAGAAATTTCCTTTTTGAAAATGATTTCAGCTGCACCCTTTGCTCCCATCACAGCAATCTCCGCAGTTGGCCATGCGTAATTCAAATCGGCTCCAATATGTTTAGAGTTCATCACATCGTAGGCACCTCCATATGCCTTGCGTGTGATAACTGTAACACGTGGCACCGTTGCCTCAGAGAAAGCATATAAGAGCTTAGCTCCATTTGTAATGATTGCATTCCATTCCTGATCCGTGCCAGGAAGGAATCCTGGAACATCTTCCAATACCAATAGCGGAATATTGAAACAATCACAAAACCGAACAAAACGAGCAGCTTTAACACTGCTATCTATATCTAATACTCCTGCCAATGATGCCGGCTGATTTCCAACGATACCGATACTTCTTCCTGCCAATCGTGCAAAACCTACCACAATATTTTCAGCAAAGTTCTTATGTACTTCAAAAAAGCTTCCGTCATCAACGACACCAACAATCACTTCACGCATATCATAAGGCTGATTAGGGTTATCAGGTATAATATCGTTTAAGACAGTCCTTTTTTCATTACCCGATACAAAAGGAAGACGAGGAACACCATCCTCACAATTTTGGGGAACATAACTGAGCAATCGTTTTATATCATTGATACATTCTACCTCATTCGCACTGGCGAAATGTGTAACCCCACTTTTTGTACTATGCGTTGAAGCGCCACCCAATTCTTCGGCTGTTACGTTTTCATGCGTCACCGTCTTTACTACATTCGGACCTGTAACAAACATAAACGAAGTATTCTCTACCATAAAGATAAAATCGGTCATAGCAGGAGAATACACAGCACCCCCAGCGCAAGGGCCCATGATGGCTGATATCTGAGGTATCACACCAGAAGCCATCACATTGCGATAAAATATATCTGCATAGCCTCCTAATGATACTACACCTTCTTGTATACGTGCTCCTCCTGAATCATTTAATCCGATCAGTGGGGCTCCATTTTTCATAGCAAGCTCCATGATCTTTACAATCTTTTCCGCATGGGTTTCAGAAAGCGAGCCACCAAACACGGTGAAATCCTGAGAGAAAACATATACTAATCGACCTGCTATTGTTCCATAACCGGTGATCACACCATCACCTAAATAATGCTCCTTATCTAACCCAAAGTCTTTGCTCCGGTGCATGACGAACTTTCCAAGTTCTTCAAATGATCCCTCATCCAGCAAAAGCGTAACTCGTTCACGAGCCGTTAGTTTGCCTTTGCCATGCTGTTGCTCGATACGTTTCTCGCCTCCTCCCAACAGTGCTTCCTTATTTTTGCGGTCCAGCTCTTCAACCTTTTGTTGCTGCGATGAGTCGTGTATTGCTTGTTTTGCCATGAACTGCCTGAATTTAATTTCAAAAATCAGTGATAAATTGTCCCCGAAATATAGTTAATGGAAGGTATTAAATTCGCACACTTTAAACATGAAGAATAACATTGCCATCATTGACATGGGAACCAACACTTTTCACTTGTTGGTAGCCGAAATAAACGACAATGGATACTGCATTACGCACCGGGAAAGGCTTGCGGTAAAGATCGGAATGGGAGGCATCAATGATGGACACATTACTCAAGCAGGCGCAACCAGAGCGCTGGAGGCTCTGCGAAATTTTAAATTAACTCTCGACACTCTTTCGGTAAAAAATGTTCTTGCCTTCGGAACCAGTGCCTTAAGAAGCGCCAAAAACGGATCGGAGGTCATACAAAAAATAAAAAATGAAACTGGAATAGAAGTTCGTGTCATAAGCGGAGAGGAGGAAGCAACCTACATTTATAAAGGCGTAATCTCGGCTATGAAAATTGACCAAAAATCTCTGATTGTAGATATTGGGGGAGGCAGTGTTGAATTCATTATCGGAAATCAAAATGAAATCTTCTGGAAACAAAGTTTTGAAATTGGAGGCCAGCGCCTTCTTGAAACATATCAAAAGCACGATCCAATACTTCCAGAAGAAGTTAATGCGCTAACCAATTTTCTTCAATTGTCACTTAAGCCATTGTTTGTAGCAATGGCTGAACACAAACCACAAATACTTATCGGTTCTTCTGGAACTTTTGATACGCTCAGTGAAATCCACTGCCTGCGCAATAATATTCACTGGCAAGAGAATCCCGAGACCCCGCTAACGATCCATTCTTTTTATCAACTATTTGAAGAGTTAAAAATAAAGAATCGGGAAGAACGGCTGCGTATTCCAGGAATGATTGAAATGCGGGTAGATATGATTGTTGTAGCTTGTTGTTTGGTGGATTTTCTAATCACTAATTTTTCTTTTCAGGGAATACGGGTATCTTCTTATTCCTTAAAAGAAGGAGTATTGGCTTCGCTTTCAGAAAAAAAGTGATTGAGTGAAACCCCAATCACTTCAATAGGTAGTTGAAAATCCTTCAGAGTCCGGAGACCCGTTTGTCTTTCGGATACTTTACATCAAACGTGTAGGTCAATTTCCTTGCCTCATTTGGTTGAAGGTTAAGACTCCAAATTAACTTACCTGTTTCCTTTGCAAAATTCGCCCCACCAGTCTCATTAATTGTCACCTCAATTTGAGTATTCTGAGAAACCGGAATCTGATCTTCAACTATAATTTTAACGGGTTCAGACTTTGTGTTCCTTATTGAAATCTCCCATGTATACGTTTCTTTTTGAGTTGTGCCAATAACCTTGCGCGATGTCAAGTCTTTTAATTTCTCGCGCTTCACCACAATGCGTTTATCTCTACCGAGAGAAAGGGAAAGAGTATCCTTAATATTGTTGGGATCAATAAAGGTCTTGCCAATATAGGTACCTTCAAAGAAAATATTGGCCTCACCTGGCAGCAAACTATATTCCTCCCAACCAGTTGCTTTCGCTAATAAAAAGGCATCCTGATCAAGCTTAGGCGCAACAGCATAATTGTAATTTGCTTTTACATCATAGTTGCGGATGTCAACCAGAGTTGGCTTGCTTGCTGATGTAACCGTGTAGGGTAGCGCTATTTCAAACTCGGTATTTAGTGAGGTTTGGATGGTGGTCACATAATTAGATAAGCTAGAAGCAACTTCCTCATCTGCAACCTCCACAATTCCACCAACTTCTGCAGTTCGGCTCATTGCTGCCGGTGCAGATTTCTTATCCATCTTGTAGTTATAAGTTACCGGTTGATAAAAGTCAAGGTACCAAGCGTAAAGTTCTGGTTTTTGTCCTCCTAGATTGGGATTAGCTGTTGAAAGCTTTAACCTCACATTCCTCCACTCCTCACCTGTGCTTTGAAAAACATTGGCCTTGTAGTTTAGTTTTAATGGGCTCTTTGTGTTGATAGCCCTTACATCATATAGGGGCTGCCATCCCGCATTAGCTACAATGTAATTTACCTCCAGATCAACAGAAGTTGTTGCCTCGGCTGAAATGCTGACTACAATTTCGCTCGTGTTTCTACCATAAAGTTCATTCTGCGAATTGATCTGCTGCTGAAGCTTGATAATCCGCTCATTGGTCTTCTTGATCTTTTCATCTTCCCTCATGCGTGAACTAACAATTTCGCTTAACCTGCTTCGATAAAAATCTGCCATTGATTTCAACTCTGCAACAGTAAGGTTTTGAGTGGTGCCACCAATCTTTTGGTTAGTCAAAAGCATTTGCTCCTCTTTATTCAAAATCTCTTTCTGACTTTGTGATAAGCTTAGTTGCTTTTGGAAATACTCAACAGAATCTTTCAAAGACTTCAGTGACTTAGGCATATTAAACTCACTCAAATAGTTTTGCTGATGGCTGATGCCCAGAATGACAAAATTACCTTTGCCCGTTACCTGAATGCTTTGCGGATCGAGCTGAGAAGTTAGTCCGGTGACAAGAAGGTTTGTTTTCCCCGCATCAACTCGCGTCTTAGCTTCACGCGTTACTTGCGCGTTGCTTAAAAAGACCGTTACACTATTGATTTTAGAGTCTACTGTTTTATCTGTTTGCGCAATCGCTGTTATGACCGAAAAGGATAATACAATAGAGAGAATTCGATTTTTCATATTTAAAGTTTCTTTGTTTCGGAAATAAGATGCAGGGAATCATAAATTTCCACATTCTAAATGATAATTTTCTTAAATCGTTGGAAAATGGATCTAAAAAAGGACTTTTGTAAACATGAATGACATAACGCTACCCTACACTCAACTCAAGAAATTCGCAACAGATATTTTCCTTAAAATTGGTTGCCCTACAAACGAGGCAAATAAGGCTGTTGATGTATTACTAAGTGCCGATCTTCGAGGTATTGATTCACACGGACTCGCTAGATTGTCTGGGTATGTCAGACTCTGGGAAGCAAAACGCATTAACAGTGTACCTAACATTCGAATTGTTCATGAATCACCAAGCACTGCAGTAGTAGATGGCGATGCTGGCCTCGGTTTAGTTGTGGCGCCTCGTGCTATGGAAATTGCTATTGAAAAAGCAAAGACGTGTGGCACTGGATGGGTAGCCGTAAAAAACTCAAATCACTTTGGTATTGCAGGCTATCATGCTATGATGGCCTTGCCACACGATATGATCGGAATTGCCATGACCAATGCTAGTCCACTTGTTGCGCCAACTTTTTCAGTTGAACGATTACTAGGAACCAATCCGATATGCGTGGCGATACCCGCAAATGAACAACCTCCTTTTGTAGCCGACTTTGCAACTACTACTGCCGCGAATGGAAAATTAGAAACACTTCAACGAAAAAATAAAGATGCCCCTGAGGGATGGATACAAAAGAAGGATGGATCAATATCGACTAATCCACATGAACTTAAAGATGGAGGTGCACTCATCCCACTAGGCAGCGATAGGGAACACGGAAGCCATAAAGGCTTTTGCTTAGGCGCCTGGGTGGATATTTTCTCAGCCGTATTAAGCGGTGCTAATTACGGGCCTTGGGTTCCGCCATTTGTTAGTTTTCTAACTCCACCATCTGACCCCGTGGGTGATGGCATTGGTCATTTTTTTGGTGCTATGCGAATTGATGCCTTCAGGCCAGCAAGTGAATTCAAATTTCACATGGATAATTGGATCACTCGATTTCGTTCAGCCAAAACAATTGATAGTCAGGAGAAAATAATTATTCCTGGCGATCCGGAAAGGGAGTATGAAATAATCAGGGTTAAGGAAGGCATACCACTCAACTACAAGGTGGTAGAGGACTTAAAAAGTCTGGCAGAAAAATTTGAATTGAAATTTTAGAAACCCGCTGTTATGCCAACTCTAAGTATAAGTGGGCTGGAGTAAGGGTAGTACGAGTAATTGTAAGAATTCTGATAGGAGAAATTATAGAGAGCAACAGCAAAGAAACCGGCATTACGTCCTACCGGTTGAAAAAAGCCACCTCCCGCTAATAAACTATTAAAGTCTTTTCGCAAAGTTTCACCAGGAACTGTGCCTGGAAATTCATAATTCAAATGTTCAAACTCTGCATGCAAAAAAAGAGGGCCATACAAGGTGTAACGGGCAAAAAGGCTCACTCCATAATCGTCAGTTGTCAATTTGGGATTAAACGTTTTATAGGACGTATATCGATACTGAAATCCAATCCCAGGTGCAAAGCGCTGCGATACCCGATAGCCAATAATAGGCGAGACTGAAACAAAATCTGCATAGCTATTAAAGCTAGCTCCAAGACCTCCTCCAACGAAGATTCGCTCTTTCGGGGACGGTTTATTGCTCAGTGTCTCTTCTCCCCACTGTGCTAAAACTGCGGTGCTAAATAGTAATAGTGCTAAAAGGAACGGAAACTTCATTGTTCCTCCTGAATAATAAAAACATCTTCCGCCTCCTTTTTCATGAGATATTTTTCGCGAGCGAATTTCTCCAGCAATTCCTTATTGGTCATCAGTTCGCTTCTATCTTTTTCCACTTCCATTATCTTTTCCTGGTAGTATTCCTTTTCATTTTGCAAGGATCTCAATTTCGCTCCCAACTTGAAGCGTGAAATCAAATCGTTGGAATCCAAAAAAGTTAACCAGACAAGGAAACTAATGCTGGCCACAATATAGAAGTTCCTAAACGAAGGAGGTAGTTTCTTGAACATAGCTTAAAAAATGATAATTGAATAACACCACGAAGATAAGAAATTTTATAAAAACCTGACTTAAGGCACTTTGGCTACGTTTCCTCCTGCTTATTAGCCTTTGCCATACTTGCGCTTAAAATAACGTCTTCAAAATCGATATGTGTTAGCTTCAATCCATAGATCAGAAAACGGACTTCTTTATTACTAATGCTTGTGTCGGCTTCAGAAAGGCGATAGAGATGAACAAAGGCGCATATCTTTTCTTCTTCCGTACACTTATTTAACAGCTCAACTCCTCTGTCATAAATTTCCTGTTCAGAATTCGCCAACACATATTTTTCAAAATCCTGAAATACAGAATCTGCAATTCTTTCCTCTTCCTTGATAGCCAAGATTGCTGTTTTTTCACGATCGTCAATCCGTCCATCAACATTAACTAGCAAATGAACGAAGTGAAGCAATCCAAGCTGGAAGTCAATATTGGTGTTCATGGCATCGTTACTATTCTAATAATAAATATAACTAATAAAATGGTATCATTAACTGATTGATAGCCCCATCCATTGTTAGTCAAATCAAAATCATGAGCGGCTCTCCTTAATAGTTGCACCTAAAAAACTCAAAAAAAAAGACCCTCTTTAGAGGGTCTTGATTATCACTTCAAGCTTCTATTTTGGAAGTTTGAATTTATTTCTAAGCAAAAATTCATCATACGCTTCTCGATAAGAAGGCACGTCTGGAGACATTTTTATGGCTTGCTCATAAGAAGTTATTGCATCAATGAAAAGTTTATTCTCCTCGTAGAATCCAGCCAGAATGAATTTGTTAAGGGCTGTTTCTTCTTGAACATCTCCCATAATTTCAGCAAGTGATTTCTTTATGCGGTCATGGTCTACTTGCGAAAGCTTCTTGATCAAATGTTGTTCTGACTTGCTCTTCGAATCGCTTTTTGATTTTACTTCTACCAAGATCGCGGTTTCATTAGCAAACTTAGAATCATTTAAATCAATTTGAAGAGATGTCTCAGGGGTTTCTGCCTTCATCAACTCATCATCAAACATATTCTTAAGAATAATTGTATAAGGTCCACCCGCTTTTGATGCTTCCCAGTTGATGATGGCTGTGTTATTATAAATGCCAGAATACTGATTTTCAGGCAGGAATACTTTTATGTCTTCCAATCCACGGTGAACAGCCCCAGTTGCGCTTAATCTGTTTTTCTTCGCTTCAGCAGAATTGCTGCTAAGGATGAAATCAGTGTACTTATTAAGAACACTTGTTCCACCACTCACTTTTGCAGCCAGATCAGCCACTTTATAACTACCTGCCTGCTTCAATTCCATTGGTTTGCCAGTGGCATGAACCAATCCTAAATAGGAGTTTTCGGTGATCTTAATCTCATCACCCGTTTTTAGACTAGCGCCAGTTTTGACAGCCTGCCAGGTATCCCCCGACTTCATTTCATTAGAACCTTTATTAGCTAGCACCTTAAATGTATAATCCTGGCCATAGGCCAGAATATTCATAAAGAGAAAGCCGGACATCACTAAAATTCTACCTGTTTTCATGGTTTTTAAAAGATTATACATACGAAATTAATGAAAAATCGTGCCAAACTTAGATATCATGGATTTAATACTTGTTCCTTCCTAATAGTAAGCCTTCTGATTATCTCGTTTTGGAAGCTCTTATAAATATCGTAACAGGGGCCGACAAGAGCGGACACGCCAATTGCTATCGTCAGGTCAAATTTTAGATTCCATATCGCAAATGCTTGTATTGTAATCAAGGAAATAAGCAATAATTCCACAAGCTGTATAATAACTGATAATGCATCAAACCAAGCAGGTAATTTTCGGTCGATCTGTATAAACAAGGCAACCGTAAAAAGGCAAACCAAAAATGCTATAGTGTTTTTTCCCCAGTTAGGGATTACGTTTATATAGGCTTCATCCAAAATCATCGTTACGGCATTGGCATGTACAATGAGACCAAACATATCAGGGTTGGCACGACCTGCGACTTTCTTGTTTAACGGGGTAAAGAATTTATCCTCCCATGACGGCTCGCCAAGGTAGCCGCCCAAAAATCCCATCATCACAATATTATCCTTAAATAATTCAGGCAATACCTCCCCTCTCAACATCTCTTCCACATCGACAACATAAAACAACGTCCCAAAATTAGTGGTTGTCGTCTCGTCATTTTTCAAACTTTTAGTACGCAACTGTCTTACTTCTATGTTACGGCTAAAATTGATAAGTTCTTCCTGGTTGTTTCGATCCAAAAATTTTTTAGTCTTTACAGGATCATACTGCATTGCAATCTGAACAGAGAAGGCAAGTTCATCATTTCCATTTACTTTCATTTTCGGAAAAAGAGAACGACAAAGTTTAACATCTTCCTGATAAGTTGCATTTGTTGGCAAGCTTACAAACCCTTCAGTAGCATACTCGCGGAACATTAAATCCGAGTGCTCTACAGAATCATATACATCGGTATCGATAAGTGAAAGACGCTCTGTTTGCAATAATTTTTCGGCCAACACAACATTCTTTGCCTCTTGCAAGGCATTGCTTAACAAAAGATTTCCTAATGTATCAAGCAAGGCAGGACAATTGATACTATCCCTAAGCCCACCTTCACAATCAAAAAATGAATCAACCGCGATAACCCTAGGCTTAAATTGATTAATAATTTGAATTTGTTGCGCAATTTCCCTTCTGGACAGATTACCAATATTTACAAGTACAATGCGCTGCTCAACCGCTGGGTCTTCGCGCAGTTCGGAAAAAGCATAGTCTGTCAATTCGAAATCTTTAAGAGCTTGCCCTATGGCATCAAATGCTGTAAAAAGTTTTAAATCAGTAACACTACTGGCTCCCCATAACATAACAAAGACAAACACTGTAATGGATAAACTGTGAAGCCAAAATTTTTTCATACGGCTTGTTGTTAAAATGGAAGTATTGCGAAACCAAGTAAATTTAAAACTTTAGCTTTGCAAGTGCAACAAGATGAAAAGCCTTAAAAATCAAACTAAAACTATTGATGAGCTGGAGAATGGAATTCTAGCCGGCAATCGAGTTGTTTTAGCTCAAGCGATCACACTAATCGAAAGCCATCTCACATCAGATAAACAGGTTGCAGAAGTGTTAATACAAAGAATTCTTCCGAAAACCGGTAAAGCAACTCGGATAGGCATAACGGGGGCACCAGGAGTTGGCAAAAGTACTTTCATTGAAGTCCTCGGAAAGTATCTAACATCTATTCACAAAAAGATTGCGGTGCTAGCCATAGACCCTAGCAGTAAAAAAACAAAAGGAAGTATTTTAGGAGATAAGACTAGAATGGATGAATTGTCAAAAGATCCATTGGCTTTCATTCGCCCAAGTGCTTCAAGTGGTTCTTTAGGCGGAGTAACAAATTCCACTCAGGAAACAATTTTACTTTGCGAAGCTGCTGGCTTTGATGTCATTATTATTGAAACCGTGGGTGTTGGGCAATCTGAAACCACAGTTCGCGAGATGACCGATTTTTTCTTGCTGCTTATGCTAGCTGGCGCAGGAGACGAACTTCAAGGAATTAAGAAAGGCATAATAGAAATGGCGGATGCTATGGTAATAACAAAAGCAGATGGTGAAAATGTGAAATATGCTCGTCAAGCCCAGGTTGAGTTTGAGCATGCTATGCATTTATCTAGCGCAACTGATTCAAAATGGGTGCAACGGGTGCTTATCTCATCTGCTCTAACAAACATGGGAATAGATGATGTTTGGAATACGATAGAGCAGTATATCATCCTTACAAAAGGCAATGGATTTTTTAATCAACAACGCAATAAACAAGAAATATTATCATTCCACAGAAACATTGATGAAATCATAAAACAATCAATTGCGGACAAATCGAAAACTTTTCTAACCGATTTAGAAAACAAAATCAAAGCAAAACAACTTTCGCCTAGGCAAGCCGCCCGATTAGTGTTGGACAAAACCCTATCCTAGATAAATGATCAAACCCTACTTATTCATCTTATGTATCTTATTTTGCTTCCTCCTATTGAATTGTCAGACGAAGGAAGCAAGAGATGCAGCGTCACAACGTTCTTCTCCAACGATAAAGTATGCTGAGGGCTTTACGGTCACATCGGATGGGAAAACAAAATGGGTTGAGGTGAACTATCCTTATCAAGGAGCCAAATCCGGTTACCAGTATCTGCTTGTGCAAAAAGGTGATTCCATTCCACCTCATGACGCAAACATCCAAATTATCATCACTCCTTTAGAAAGCATTGTATGTACATCAACCACTCATATTCCTATGCTGGACTATTTAGGAGAAACAAATAAATTAATCGGTTTTCCAACTACCGACTATATCAGCTCACCTAAAATGAGAAAGCGCATCGATGAAGGGAATGTTATTGATCTTGGAATTGATAAAGGGATGAACCTTGAAAAGCTTTTTACTTTGCAACCTTCTATTGTTATGGGATACGCCATGAGTGGCGACTTGGGTCAGTTGAAAAAAGTACAGGAGATGGGAGTGCCCGTAGTAATCAACGCAGAATACCTTGAAAAGCATCCGTTAGGTCGTGCGGAATGGATAAAGTTCGTGGCCTTATTTTTCAACAAAGAAAAAGAAGCTGATTCAGTCTTTCAGTTAATTGAAACCGAATACCTCAAAACGGTAGCATTTGCACAAAAATCTTTTGAAAAGCCCACTGTCATGAGTGGCATTGTCTATGGCGATGCCTGGTTTATGCCGGGAGGTCAAAACTATGCAGCCAAACTGTTAAAAGATGCTGGCTGCACTTATCTATGGGCAAACGACCCCTCACATGGATTTCTTGAGTTAAGCTTTGAATCGGTCTATTCAAAAGCAAAGGAGGCCGATTTTTGGATTGGTGTTGGATCCTTTCTTTCCATCAACGAAATCACAGAAGCTGAAGAACGTTATTACAATTTTAGACCCGTACAGCGAAAGCAAGTATATACTTATAATGTCCGAATTGGGGCAAAGGGAGGTAGTGAATTTTTAGAATTAGGCTATGCCCGCCCCGATATAATTCTGAAAGACCTCGTGAAAATTTCCCATCCCAATTTGTTACCAAGCTATGAATTATACTTCTATAAGAGACTTGAATGACGAATATCTAACTCATAAAAAAACCTGCTTCAACATAAGTTAAAGCAGGCTCTCTGTATTTATAAGCCTTTCAGCTTCTAACTAGACTTTGATTTCAACGTCCACTCCACTTGGAAGCTCAAGCTTCATCAAGGCATCGACAGTCTTTGCGCTGTTAGAGTAAATGTCTACTAAGCGTTTGTAGGTGCAAAGTTGGAATTGCTCGCGCGCTTTCTTGTTTACGTGTGGTGAACGAAGTACGGTGAACTTCTCTTTCTCTGTTGGCAAGGGTATTGGTCCGCTTACAACAGCTCCTGTTGCTTTCACTGCTCTTACAATCTTCTCAGAGGACTTATCCACTAGATTGTGATCGTAAGACTTAAGTTTAATTCTGATTTTCTGATTCATGATCTAAACGTCTTTTAGATATTTATTTTGTGGCAACAGCGCCTTTTACTTCTTCAATTACTTTCTCAGCCAAGTTTTTAGGAACAGGCGAATAGTGAGAGAATGTCAATGATGCAGCCGCGCGACCTGAGGTAATCGTTCTCAAATCGGTGATGTATCCAAACAATTCTGACAACGGAACATCTGCCCTTATAACCTGAGCACCGTTACGTGTATCCATTCCTTTCATGATACCTCTTCTTCTGTTCAAGTCACCTGTTACAGAACCTGTGTATTCATCAGGACTAACAACTTCAACACCCATGATAGGCTCTAATAACTGAGGGGCACACTTACGTGCCGCTTCTCTAAATCCTATCCGAGCAGCCAATTCAAATGATAATGAGTCGGAGTCAACATCGTGGAATGATCCGTGGAACAAACGCACTTTCATGTTGTCGATTGGATATCCTGCAAGAGGTCCATTTGACATGGATTGCTGGAATCCTTTCTGAATAGCTGGAATAAATTCGCGAGGGATAACTCCACCAACGATGTCATTCTCAAACTCAAGACCTGGCTTATCTTCAGGGCCGAGTGCTTCGCGGGGTCCGATTTCAAATACGATATCAGCAAATTTACCACGACCACCTGTTTGTTTCTTATAAACTTCTTTATGCTCAATTGACTTGGTGAGAGCTTCTTTATAGGCAACCTGAGGAGCACCCTGGTTGATCTCTACTTTAAACTCACGTCTTAGACGATCGATAATAATTTCTAAGTGCAACTCTCCCATTCCGCGAAGGATAACCTGACCAGTTTCCTGATCGGTGTTAACACGTAAGGTTGGATCTTCCTCGACTAATTTAGAAATGGCCATGCCCAGCTTATCTGCATCTACTTGCTTCTTAGGCTCAATTGCATACCCAATAACCGGCTCAGGGAATACCATTGATTCCAATACAACTTTGCGTTTTTCATCGCACAGCGTATCACCTGTCTTAATGTCTTTAAAGCCAACTACAGCTCCGATATCTCCTACTGGAAGTCTGTCGATTTGGTTTTGCTTGTTTGCGTGCATTTGAAATACACGTGAAATTCTTTCCTTCTGTTCTGTACGTGTATTATAAACGTAAGAACCAGATTCCAACACACCTGAATAAGCACGTATAAAACATAAGCGCCCTACAAATGGATCAGTAGCAATTTTAAAAGCCAATGCTACAAATGGTTCTTTCTCATCAGGCTTAATCGAAACAGGCAAATCTGTATCAGGATCAATGCCTATAATTTCTTCTTTATCCAATGGAGATGGTAATAACTCCATTACATAATCCAGCATCGTTTGAACGCCTTTGTTCTTGAAAGAAGAACCACACACCATCGGCACAATTTTCATGCTGATAGTTGCTTCGCGCAATGCTTTTAATATTTCTTCTACTGAGATAGAATTAGGATCA
>JANOQK010000169.1:0-5925 GCA_031414855.1 Bacteroidia bacterium
GGCCATGTCCTTGAAGAATTATTGCCAGTTAGGTACCGTGGAAAACATTTAGATTTCCGCAAGCATTTTAATGATCATCCTGAACCAAGGCGAATGGGTCTTAATAGGGATCTTAAGGCTTTACGCGCTGATGGTACTGAGTTTCCTGTTGAAATAAGTCTGAGCTTTACCAACATCAACAACCAGATGTTGAGCATGGCATTTATCACAGACATTTCCCTTAGGAAAATGGCTGAGGATGCACTGAAGCAAAGTGAAGAACAATTAATCGAATACGCTTCTGAGCTTGAAAAAAAAGTGAAGTCAAGGACAGAAGCGTTAAACCTATCTGTCCAAAAGCTGGAAATTCTAAACATAGATCTTCAGCATCAAATCATGGAGCGCAAGCAAGCAGAAATAGAGGTTCGGAAATCGCTGGAAAAAGAGCGAGAATTAAATGAATTAAAATCCAAATTCGTTTCGATAGCATCACACGAATTCCGGACTCCGCTGAGCGCCATCCTCAGTTCAACATCTCTCATTCAACAATATCAGCAGCGTGGAGAGGTGGATAAAATGGACAAACACATTGCCCGTGTAAAATCATCTGTTCATCATCTCACTGCTATATTAAATGACTTCCTTTCATTAGGCAAACTTGAAGAAGGACGCATTGAAGTATCTAATGAAAGTGTGGTGTTGCCTGCTTTCTTTGAAGAAATTAAAGAAGAAATAAAATCAGTATTGAAAGAAAATCAAGAATTGGTAATTAGTTTTTCTCAATCTGATCTCAATTTTCAAACAGATACTCGAATTCTTAGGGGTGTTTTATTTAACCTCCTGTCGAATGCAACTAAGTATTCTGGACCCGGAAAAATGATTGAATTGGCTGCAACTTATACAAAAGATAAAATTACTATTACGGTCAAAGATGAAGGCATGGGAATTCCACAGACGGAAGTAAAACATATTTTTGAACGTTTTTTTCGTGCGTCAAATGCGTCTAACTTTCAAGGCACAGGGTTGGGATTGAATATTGTAAAACGGTATATTGAATTACTAAAAGGGGATATTAATTTTGAAAGTACAGAAGGTAAGGGAAGCACGTTTACTATAATTTTACCAATCAGTTGATCATGAAAAAAATACTTCTTATTGAGGATAATGAGGCCGTTCGGGAGAACACCGCTGAAATACTTACGCTGGCCGACTATAATGTCACAACCGCTCAGAATGGCAAAGAGGGCGCTGAACTTGCCCAGAAATTATTACCCGATCTCATTGTATGTGATATCATGATGCCTGAGCTTGATGGTTATGGAGTGCTGCACATTCTTAGCAAAAAGCCAGAGACAGCAGGCATACCTTTCATTTTTCTCACGGCCAAGGCGGAAAAGTCAGATATGCGAAAAGGCATGGAACTTGGTGCTGATGATTACCTCACTAAGCCATTTGATGATACCGATCTGCTGAATGCAATAGAGGCAAGATTTAGGAAGAAGGATGTTCAACAAAAAAACTATGCGCTCTCGGCAGATGGATTCAATCAGTTTATTCTAGATGCCCGCCACATCCTGAATTTGAAAGATCTTTGTAAAGAAAACAAAGTGAAGCTGTACAAAAAGAAATCAGAAATTTTTTCTGAAGGCGATGCACCAGCTTATGTCTTCTTCATCAAAACAGGGAATGTAAAGACATACAAATCTCACCCGGATGGAAAAGAACTGATCACTAATCTCTATAAAGAAAATGATTTCTTCGGGTATGAGCCTTTATTAGAAAATAGTCTGTTCAATGACACTGCAATTGCTCTGGAAGATTCAGAATTAGTGCTAATACCCAAAAGGGACTTTACCATGTTATTGAATAGTCAGCAAGATGTATCGGCAACTTTTATTTCATTGCTCTGCAAAAAAGTAGCAGAGAAAGAATCTCAGTTGCTCAACCTCGCCTATAATTCAGTTCGTCAACGCACAGCAGAAGCACTCTTGAAAATGTGGCAATTGAAGAAAGGTGCCGAACCTTTAAGTATACTAAGAGACGACCTGGCTAAAATTGTTGGCACTGCCTCCGAGTCTGTAATTCGCGTACTCTCTGATTTTCGAGATGAAGGCCTGATTGAAATGGAGGGAACTAAAATAAAGTTAATACAGGCTGCAAAATTGGAGCAAGTAATCCGATGGAATGTATCCCGCAAATAATTTTATCCTAGAAAACGAGATTATACAGGAGCTAAGCTGCAGATTTCTTTAATTTCAAGTTCGTTTTATTAAACGTTAACATGGGAACCTTACTATGAAAGGCAAGCTGCCGTGTAATACTTTTACCAAATAGTTTTTCATAGAAATCTAACCGGTGAGTAAACATAGCCAGCAGATCGGCCGCATTATCTACAACGAATTTATCGAGCGCCTTTGCCGTGTCCTGACTTTTCACAACATGAAAATGAATTTTTGAGTACTTAGCCGTGCTGATCAACTGCTCTTCTTTGGCCATTTGCGCCATGTTTCGCTCTAATTTCTCTATGTCACTCTTAGTAGAATCCTTCACCACGTGTAACACGTGAATGGAAGCATTAAAGAATTGGGCAAACAATGCAATCGTTTTTATTTCGGATCCCAGGTTTTTAAAATCCGTAGCATACACAATTCTCTTTATAGTCTTGAAGGTAGTCGCTCCAGGTACTACGAGTACTGGAATACTGCTGTTGTTAATTACCGCGGTAGCATTGCTACCCATGCTTACTTTCTTTAATCCTGTAGCTCCCTTGGTGCCCATCACGATATAATCCACCTTGTTTTTCAAAGCAAATTGGTCGATCACGTCCTGGATTGGAAAACCAAGTATGGAGCGATAAGTAATCTCAATTTTACCCTGCTCTTTCTTGATTTCCTCCATCAATAGATCAGCATCTCGTTTAGCGCCTTTAATCATTGCTTCCTCTAGTTTCTTCCAATTCATCAATGTGTTAGAGGACGAACTGGCATTAATCACTGAAAGCAAGATTATTTTTGCCTCCATTTTCTTAGCAATGCCAATGGCGTAAGAAACAGCTACCTTCGATAATTTCGAAAAATCAGTTAGGACTAGGATTGTTTTCATAATGCGCTTTATTTCTAGATAGTTTTGTTAGTGATTTTTTCAAATAGGTAAATGCATGTAATTAACGAGATTGTGTGCCAAGTGCCATTGCCAATGTTTTCAAATTCGGGTTATGATCAGCAATTAGTTTTATTATGCCTACAAAGGGAACAAAGAGGATCATTCCAGCTAAGCCCCAAAGCAATCCTCCAACAAAAATGGCAATTAATACTACCATAGTATTAACATTAAGCCGATTACTCACCGCCCAAGGAAAAATAACATTTGCTTCCAAGTATTGAACAAAAGTGAAAATAGCCACAATTCCAACCGGGTACCATATAGAATCATAGGTTGCCCATGCCATGGTAATAGGCAATAGCGCGCCTACCATGATGCCAACATAGGGTATAAACGTGAGGATGGATGCAATGAGACCAAAAAGTATGGCATGCGGCACGCCCAACAACAATAATCCAACACTATTAAGGATACCCACTATCAAATACACCAGTCCCATTCCTTTTATAAAATTATAATAAGTAGTAATCGATAGGGAAAGAATCTCTTTGATGTCTTCTTGTTTCTCCTCTGGAAATATCCGGTATAATACCTCTGCCCACAAATGCCGATAGTACAGAATAAGAATTGAATAAATTGGAATGAGAATAAGCATGACCACAGAAACTGCCGAGAAAGAAACAGCTTTTTGAAAAATAGTGAACAAATTTCCAGCCGTTTGATCAGTTGCCTGCATCATCCACCTGCCTTGTTGTTCGCGGGAAATACCATATGCATTGACCATGAAATCGCTCAACTGTTGAAGCGATGCCACAAGCTTGGTTTGGAGAGTAGGCCATTCGTTCACAAAATCAAAAAATTGTTTTGCAAGCAGAGCTACCAGCGAAAGAAATACGAGCATTAAAACAGAAACTCCAATGATAATTGCTGTCATGCGGCCAATGCCCCTTCTTTCCATCCATGAGCAAATGGGGTGAAGAACAAAACTGATTAGGGCGGCCATGGCAAGAGGAACAAACAGATCGCGGCCAAAGTATAATATGAAAGAAGCGTAAACTACATATTGCAAGAAAGTTCGGGACGATCTGACAAATGGGGAATTGGGTTGAATAGAAGTATTAGTCATTTGACTTATGAAGTACACAAATTAAGTAATTAAATGCTTTAAATCCACTCAAATTTGATCCTTGAGAAAGAGTTGGAATCTCGAACCAACGGGGCTAACTTGATTTTTAATAAGGAAGACCCTCAATGAAATATTTTTCATATTAACTCACAACTATGCGAAGTGCTTACGCAATTCTTGTCATTTCAGTGCTGGCATTTGCCTGTAAAGAGAATGCTTCCTCTCCCACCGCGGAGGATAAAGTAGTGATCAAACGCATTGAAAAAGTAAAACCGCGGAATGTTATATTCATCCTTGCCGATGATCATCGCTTTGATTTTATGGGGTTCACAGGTAAAGTGCCTTGGCTAAAAACACCTAATATGGATCGCATGGCTAAAGAAGGAGCTTACTTTAAAAATACATTTGTCACCACCGCATTATGTTCTCCTAGTCGAGCTTCCATTTTAACAGGACTTTATTCACATACCCACACGGTAGTAGATAATCAGGCCCCCGTACCTGCTGACCTTACCTTTTTTCCTCAATACCTGCAGCAAGCCGGTTATCAAACCAGCTTTTTTGGCAAGTGGCATATGGGCGATGATACAAGCGATCCTCGACCGGGCTTCAATCATTGGGAAAGTTTTAAAGGACAGGGAGATTACTACAATCCTACGTTAAACGTCAATGGAAACGAAGTTTCATATAAAGACTCTACCTATATCACTGATTTACTTACGGAACATGCTGTGAGTTGGCTAAAAGAGCGCGATACCGAAAAACCATTCTTTATGTATGTATCTCATAAAGCCGTGCATGCCAATTTTAGTCCCGCCAAAAGACATGCAGGCAAATACAAAAAAGAACCCATTGAATTGCCTTCCTCCTTCCGCACTTCCGATAGCCAGGTGACAGGCAAGATGGCTATCAATCAATCTATTGAGCAGGAATTATTGAAAAAGCAACCACCTAGTGGTGAAGCCTACTATGGCAAAGGCCGCGCGCCCGATTGGCAGAAGATGCAACGCGAAAGCTGGCATGGTGTAGATAACATGTATCATGGCACGATGAACTTTGCAGATTTCTATAGACGCTATTGCGAAACCTTGTTGGGCGTGGATGAAAGCGTTGGTGCAGTGCTTAATTACCTCGATGAAAGTGGATTGGCCGAATCAACCCTGGTCATTTACATGGGTGACAATGGGTTTTCCTTTGGCGAACATGGATTAATTGACAAACGTCACTTCTATGAAGAATCGGTTAAAGTACCTTTCCTAATTCGTTGTCCTGAAATTTTCGAGGGTGGAAAAATCATGGAACCTATGATTCAGAACATTGATGTAGCACCCACCATACTCGCAGTGGCTGGAATAGAAAAACCAGAACACTTTCATGGAAAATCCATCTTACCTCTTCTCGAAGGGAAACAAGTCGTGTGGCGCGATAAGATCTTTTATGAATATTATTGGGAATATGATTTTCCGCAAACACCAACTATGCATGGCGTTCGCACCAATCGTTATAAACTTATTCGATACCATGGCATTTGGGATACGAATGAGTTCTATGATTTGCAGGAGGATCCCAATGAGATGAACAACCTAATTGCCAGCCCCGAGCATCAGGCACAGATTGAGCAATTGACAACGGATATTTACGATTGGCTAGAAAGCACGGGTGGCATGCAAATTCCCCTGAAGCGAACAGTTAAAAAACGCTTTGGCGATCATCGCAAT
>JANOQK010000170.1:0-2497 GCA_031414855.1 Bacteroidia bacterium
TCCATCCATCCAGGGAATCGTTTATTTAAAAACACAGTGAGCTTTCCCTGACCGGTAAGTACCAGAATTTTTTTACGATTGACCGTTGCTCTATAAATGTGGAGGGCACATTCTTCGGCCGACATCATTTCTTGTTCTTCTCTTGGAGATTCACCTTGCACGCTTCCATCTTTTGTCAATGCGCGCTTGCGAATATTGGTAGCTGTGAAACCCGGACAGGCAGTCAGCACATGCACATCTTTATTTAGAACTTCAGCGCGCAGCGCTTCCAGGAAACCATTTAAGGCAAACTTTGAAGCCGAATATCCAGTGCGAGCGGGCAATCCTCTATACCCAGCGATAGACGAAATACCCACAATGGAACCCTTCGTATTAATTATTTGAGGAAGGCAATACTTTGTAGCGTACACAGTTCCAAAAAAATTAATGTCCATTACTTTCCGAATGACATCAACGTCCATCTCTTCAAACAACGCCCGCATACTAATACCAGCATTATTAACGAGTACATCTATTCTTCCAAAAAGCTTAATGGCCTCATCGGCCATTCGCTTATTATCTGTTTCAATGCTTACATCGGCTTGCAGTCCATGCACTTTAATTCCCTTTCTGGCGAATTCGCTTAACGCATCGTTCAGTTCACCCTGGTCTCTTCCTGTAATCAATACATTTGATCCATTAGCGCCAAACACCTCTGCCAATGCTTTGCCAATGCCCGATGAACCACCTGTGATAATTACTGCTTTATCTCTCATACCCGTTGAAGGAAAACAAAAGTAGTGAAATGTGGGAGATGTCAAGGCCAAAAAAACAGCCCTATCTCAAACCAATCATCTATTTTTGAGGTTTTAACGCAGTGATAAAACTATTGTCTAGACGGTCGCTTGGTGGCCTTTATTTCTTTTCAGATTTTCTATTTGTGGTGCTTTTCCATGTGATAAGGGAGTCTCTAAAAAGAAAAGATGAATTAAGAGCAATTGCTATTTTGGCGGACCAATCCAGTACAGGGACAAAACAGGCGATATTGGACAAGATTTTTTCATCAGGATATCGCTTTTTTCATGGGCATTGGACAATTGGTGGTCTTACTGGAATAGCCGGTTTTTCTTTTTTAAGAAGAAAAAATTAAAGCTTGGTTACTATGAAGCCGAGGGAATTTTAATTTCCTCACCGCCCTATCAAAAGGAAAACAATAGCAGGGCAGACACCCATGCAAAGGTGCTAGAAAAATCTATTCACGATTATCCGGATGGTTGGTAATGGTCTCACAACCGTTGGGAAAATAGTAATTGATCCTTAATGAGTGTCGTTGTTAAGCCAACATCTGGGCGATATCTTCACGCGTCAATTGCTTCATGATGCTTTCTTCTGTTGTGATCAGTTCAGTGGAGAGTTTCAGCTTACGTTGCTGAAGTTGAAGGATTTTTTCTTCTACCGTATTTTTGGTGATGAACTTGTAGGTAAATACTTTTTTCTTCTGTCCAATTCGGTGTGCACGATCAACAGCTTGTGCTTCTACAGCCGGGTTCCACCACGGATCGAGAATGAACACGTAGTCGGCTTCCGTCAGGTTAAGACCAAGGCCACCGGCTTTAATTGAAATAAGAAAAACCTTTAAGTCAGGTTCTTTATTGAATTTTTCAACTTGGTCTTTCCGATCGTTACTTGATCCGTCCAGATAGGCAAACGCAATATTTTTTGCTACTAAAAACTCTTTTACAATTTCAAGGTGCTTTACAAATTGACTAAATACTAAAAGCTTGTGTCCTTCCACTAACGCATTTTCCAACATGTGCGAAAGGTCTTCCAGTTTTCCTGAGCTACCGGTATACGTTGTGTCAACCATTCGCGGGTGATTGGACAATTGTCGCAATTTAGTAAGACCCTCCAGAATCATGAAGCGCGAGTTATTGATTCCGTCCTTATCAATCTGATCTAAAATTTTGTGTCGGAAATAAGACTTGGCTTCTTCGTATTTTTCTTCCTGCTCGACCGTCATGTTGGTGTAATGGATGTTCTCCACTTTTTCAGGAAGATCCGTTGCCACCTGAGATTTTAATCTCCGAAGCACAAATGGTTTTATGACAGAATTTAACTTCTTGCTCTTTGCCTCATCACCTCTTTTTTCAATAGGGATCTGGTATTCATTTTTGAAAAATGTTTGTCCACCCAAAAGACCGGGATTGATAAAGGTCATCTGTGACCATAAGTCCAACGTAGTGTTTTCTAATGGTGTTCCCGTAAGGGTGAGTTTATGCCGCGACCTCAACTGCAATACAGCTTTTGCAATGTTCGATGTCGGATTCTTGATCACCTGCGATTCATCCAGGATGATGTAGTTGAAAAAGAACTTTTGAAGTGATTCAATATCAAGGCGCGTAATACCATAGGACGTGATCACCACATCGTATTTTTCAAATCTTGCACTATCCTTATTACGAAGTGTGCCCGTATAATTTAATATTTTTAACTGGGGTGTAAACTTTGCTGCCTCCAT
>JANOQK010000171.1:0-3917 GCA_031414855.1 Bacteroidia bacterium
CTATGTCAACTTCAAAATCAAGTCGTAGAAGCTTTATAAAAAAGGCCGTAGGTACAGCATTTGTATCAACTGCAGCGCCCTCTCTTTTACTTTCAAATCATAAGTCAGCATCTGAAATAATTCAATGGAAACAACCAGACAAAAAATCATATGGACCAAATGATCAGGTGAATATTGGTGTTATCGGTATGGGTATTATGGGCTTTAATAATTTGAGTACTTCCATAAAGATCCCTGGCGTAAAATTGGTTGGTGTATGCGATCTCTATACCGGAAGATTAGATCATTCAAAAGAAGTGTATGGCAATGACATCTTCACAACTAAGAATTACAAAGAACTATTAGATCGAAAGGATATTGATGCGGTTATAATCGCTACTTCCGATCATTGGCACGATAAAATTTCCATTGAGGCGATGAACAAAGGCAAGCATGTCTATTGTGAAAAACCGATGGTACATAAACTTGAACAAGGTTCCGATGTAATTGCCACTCAAAGGAAAACGGGTAAAGTATTTCAAGTGGGAAGCCAACGTGCAAGTTCTATTGTAACGGCTAAGGCCCGTGAAATCTTTGAATCAAAAATTATTGGCGACCTGGTTTTGCTGGAAGCCTGGAATGACCGACAAGGTGGAAATGGGGCTTGGCAGTATTCCATTCCAACAGATGCCAATGCAGGAACGGTAGATTGGGAAAACTTTTTAGGTAATGCTCCAAAAGTAGCTTATGATCCAGTTCGTTTTTTCCGCTGGAGAAATTATCAGGATTACGGAACCGGAATAGCTGGAGATTTATTTGTTCACTTGTTCACCGGCTTTCATGTGGTGACAGGTTCGCACGGACCTAATCGTATTTATGCTTCTGGTGGATTGCGTCATTGGAAAGATGGCCGTGATGTGCCAGATATTATCACCAGTATTCACGACTATCCCGCTACTGACAAACATCCAGCATTTAATCTTCAGATGCGTGTAAACTTTTGTGATGGAAACAAGGGAAGCGAGTTGTTGCGATTTGTAGGTACTGATGGTGTGATCACTTTGGGATGGAATTCAGTAAAAGTGCAACGGAATAAAACGGCAAGTCATCCTGGTTATGGAGGCTGGGATTCATTCTCCACATTTACAGAAGCCCAACAAAAGGAATATGAAAAATGGTATAAGGCTAAATACCCACAATCCAAGCCGGAGATCATCGAACCCGAAATGGAATTCAAATCGCCACAAGGTTATAACGCCAATATTGATCACCATACAAATTTTTATGCAGGTATCCGCGAGGGGAAACCTATTGTAGAGGATGCCTTGTTTGGCATGCGTGCAGCAGGGCCGGCCCTTTGTACGAACAAAAGTTACTTCGAGAAGAAGGTGATCAATTGGGATCCCGAGAATGCGAAGTTGATTTAGTTCTAGCCTCTGGCTTCTTGCTACTAGCTACCTATTTGCACGAGTTAGCTAGGAGCTAGTAGCTTGCAGCTAGAAGCCAATTTAACATGCAGCAAAAAAATACCAACCTTTTTCAACTTGCTGTCATTGTAAGCGCATTGGGATTTTTTGTTGATGTTTATGACCTTCTGCTTTTCGGCATTGTTCGTAAACCGAGTCTGACCGATCTGGGTCTTTCACCTGAGCAGGTTCTTTCACAAGGAGAGTTCATCATCAGTATCCAAATGATTGGTCTGTTGGTAGGCGGAATCCTTTGGGGTATTATTGGTGATAAGAAAGGAAGACTAAGTGTATTGTTCGGCTCTATACTCCTTTATTCTATTGCTAATATTTTAAATGGAATGGTAGTCAACACAACACAATATGCAGTGTTGCGATTTATAGCAGGTGTTGGTCTGGCGGGAGAGTTAGGTGCAGGGATTACGCTAGTAAGTGAACTTTTGCCAAAAGAAAAAAGAGGTGTTGCGGCAGCGATGATTGCATCCTTCGGAATTCTGGGTGCGGTCACAGCCTTCTTCATGAAAGAGTTTTTCACCTGGCGTATGTGTTACTATATCGGTGGTGGCCTCGGATTAGTATTGCTTGCGCTTCGCGTAAGCGTAAATGAGAGTAATTTGTTCAATCAGATCAAAGAGTCTTCTGTTCAGCGTGGTAATTTTTTAATGTTCTTCACTAGTAAAGAAAGATTTATTCGCTACCTGAGATGTATTCTTATTGGATTGCCGGCCTGGTATATTATTGGTGTGCTCGTCACTTTTTCTGATCAATTCGGTATAGCCTTTGGGATTGATGGCATTGATCCAGGCAAAGCCATCATGATGCTTTATTTGGCCATTGCTTTTGGTGATCTTTCTGTTGGACTATTGAGTCAGCGATTGAAAAGCCGAAAGAAAGCACTGTTCATTTTTTATGCTATCACCATTCTATTCACCACGATATTCTTTTTGCAAGAAGGTGGAAGCGCGACTTCTTTCTATATGATTTGTGCTGGACTTGGTTATGGCACGGGATTTACGGTGGTGTATATCACCATGAGCGCAGAGCAATTTGGCACCAACCTTCGTGCAACAGCTGCCATTAGCATACCCAATATGGTGCGTGGTGCCTTGCCTCTTATCATTGTTCTGTTCAAATTTATGCGCTCGGTTTTCGACAGCTATGTCATAGGGGGTTGGGTAACTGGTCTCCTACTGATGACTATTGCGATAGGAGCTGCCTGGAAAATGGAAGAGACGTTTGGTAAAGATTTGAATTTTGTGGAGGAATGATTTTTTGCCTTATTAAAAAACTTTTTAATTATCAACTTCTTGCGACAGCCTCTATTCTTCTTTTACTTTATATACACAAAATAATAGGTGCTGAGTTTTCACTTTACTTTGCCATCGTCTCGGGAGAATATGGAGGAAGCCCACCAGATGATGAGCCAAAGAGTTGTATTAAGAATATGGAAGAATTAGCGTGACGCCATCGGAGATCCCTTTCCGAGCACAAGATTTTTATACTGCCGGATAACGCGGCCTTTTACATCCGAAGATAAACTGCTTTCCAATACTGATTTCACCAATACGACAGCTAGTTCTTCCACCCTTGGAGATTCGTAAATTCTTTTGGATTGCTCCAGCAATATTGCGCATCTCAAGAGATCATTTCTATTGTAGGCCTTAATGGCCTGATTAAAATAGAGCAAGCCAGCGAGTTGATTGGGAGCCACTTCACGAAACAAATTGAACGAGTATTGGTAGTACGTTTTGTCATTTCCGGCATGCAGGATGTTATTCTCCCGGTAGGATCCAATTCTTTTTTTGATTTCATCTGGCTGATCTACAAACCCGGATAAGCGGTCAGTTGTTTCCAGCAGCACTTCACCATTTGCGGTGTTGACTAAAATAAAAATGTGATAGTTAGTTTCAATGATTTTGAAATCAAAATGAGTTTCAGTTAAGATGATGCTGAAGAGTGCAGTGGCCGTGAGACAGTCGTATTTCCCTGTTTGAAACACCTCACCGAGATCAGAATATTGGGAATAACTCTTTAAGAATTTTTGATGAGTAGCCTTGAATATAGATTTGAGAAATTTCTTTTCTGATGTCACCTCCTTTTGTTGAAGCTCTTGAACAAAGTTTTTTAATTTTTTAGATTCCTGAACAGAAGGTTTTACCGGGGAAGTAGTGATGAGTTCCTGAAAAAGCGGATTCACCTGGCCTATTCCAAGGCTTGGCAAGATGAACAACAATAGGACGACAGCTTTTCTCACAGATTACGCTTTTGTTAACGTCTGGATGTTAAAATTAACAATAAATTCATATTAAACAACATTTGGTAACATTAACGTAACATTGGGGCGAATGATTAAAAATTAAATACCTTTAAAGAAGAAGTGAAAACCATGGAGATTATTGCTGAAGAAGTCGATGTAGTAAGAATTGCAAGGATCAGAGATGCCCAGCAAACCAAGAGCATTGAACTTAGGGC
>JANOQK010000172.1:0-5940 GCA_031414855.1 Bacteroidia bacterium
ATGCAATGTCCTTACTATAGCGATAAGCTGAGTAGCAGGCACCGCCAACCAGAAAGATGAATGCGTAAATATTAACGAAAGGAGTAATTAACCGCACATTCTTCCAGACCATCACTTTTCCTGTTAGCCGTGTGGGTTCAACAAGTGAGTAGTCAATTGGTGAAAGAATAACGAGCACCGATGCCACTGCAATTACTGAAACGACTATATACATCATGATGTCAGCTGTAGTTTTTCTGAACATCAGATATACCGAGCCCTGTGCAAGCGGAAAGCCTCCCAGCAAGGCTCCTAAAATATACCAGGACTTAAAGACCCACTCGCTCCAGCCGAAAATTCCAACAAGGCTTTCCGTTAGTGTTCCTAATCCATAACAAAACACACCTATCATCCACCAAAAAAAGTAGGGAGGCCGCTGCTTAGAAAGCCAATGCCGATACAACATGGCAAAGAACACTGCCGACAGTATCGTAGTTACGATAGGAATTTTATGGACAATTTCAAGCATACGAAAAGATAACAATCATAGAAAAAACCTCCAAGGTATTACCTTGGAAGTCCCACACCATTAGCTTCCTTTCTTCACCAATACAAACTCAAACTTAGGTTTGCCTCGTTCTCCCCCTGCCGTAAGCGCGGTGAACTTCAATTTATAATAGTTGCCCACAGCATCCTTGATGATATAAAAACGATCGGTTCTAGCAGAGGGTGGTGGAGTTCCGGGAGGGCCGCCACCTGAGCGCCAATCGGAGCCAATGCTTACCTGACTGGTGCTAAATGTCTGGGCAGCAATATTAGCTTCCGTAAAGGCTTCATATGTTACGGCAGCTGTAATCATCACCTTCGCAGTTTGTGCTCCTCTGCTTGTTACGATGACATCTTGAAAATAATAGGGGATAACACCTGTGCCAAAAGGGAATGCATTGGTAAATCCATTCCATGCAATATCCCACTTTCCTTTGCCAGGCTCTACAGTCACTGCTCCGGTGGCAAAGCTTACGTATTGAAAATCCGTTGCCGTATTTTTTGTAATCTGGATTTCAGAAAAAGTAGTGGCGCTAATATCAGCATGTTGAAGCGTATATCCGTTTCCGTTTCTAATCACCCGGATCTTCTTCATACCCAAGGTTGTGGCTGGTGTACCTGGTCCACTGCCCCTGTTAATGATATACACCTTATTTTCAGAAGCTGTTGCGGAGATTGAAGCAATTGCCGTTTTAGTTATATCACCTGTCGGATTATCCATCCAGTTAATAGCCTCTGGAATCCATGTAGGCACTGGCGTAGTATTTATGGCGGCAAAAATTGCAGCTATTGAAAACTGTGTCTTAAAGCCAGCAGTGTCTGCCGCTGTAACCAAATTCATATCGGTTTTGGTTGTAGCCCGAGCTAGCATTCCATTCGGTGAATTTAGTACAACGCGGAAATCTTCACCGGAGAAGAAGGCAAGATCCCAGGTTGTACGTGATACCGCTGTTTGCCTGTTGGCGCTCAGGTCAATAAATACTTTGTTCGGATAAGTTGGTCCACCTCCAGTTACTTCAAAACCACCACTGGTTGCTACAATCTCTGAGAAAGTCAACGTCAATTCTTTTTTCTCACCAAGTACCAACGATTCATCAACACTTTGAACAGTTAGTTTTATTTTTTCATCACCATCCAACAGAACACCTGCTATCTTCTTTACTTTTATAGAAGCGGAAGTTGCAGCTGCTGGTACACTCAGTGTAATTACGTTAGCTGTTGCTGCTGGCTCAGTGGTGAAATCAGTTGCGTAAGTTAATCCGGTCGCTTCTAGCCCAACTGTAATTGAACCTTCAGCGGTTGCTTCACGGGAAAGGTTTATTAAAACAGTTAACTCCGTTTCTGAAGAAGTAAAACCTAATTGGTCTGATTCAAAAGCAACAGTGTTATCTGGAAGTTTTAATTCTTCTTCGCAAGAGCTAAAAAAAAGTACAGACGCAAGGCCTGTCATGAGGAGTGTTCGTTTGAAAAATGTATTCATGGTTGTGTTTAAAATTTATTGATTGAATAAGAAATACTTAAAAAATAGGATCGTCCATATCCAACTGGCCGGCTCCCACCGGACGTGTGCACACCTGCAGAAGTGGCTGTGTTGTTGATATTGGTGATGTTAAAAAGGTTGCGGACACCTGAGTTGAGTGTAACGTGTTTGAATACATGCTTTTGAACCGTAAAGTCAGCCCATTGATAAGCGCTGATCGTGGCCAGTTGGATCACCTGAGTTCCATCCACCGTTACAAATTCATAATAGGGAGTCTTACCTGTGTACTTATAATAAAGTGAGAAACTCAAACCCTTTCCAGGGATTTTGTAACCGATGGAAGAGGTCACTTCCGGAGACCATGCAAATTCTTCAAGATCGCTTACACTTTCATATAGCTGATTGAACCTGCCTGTGTAGGCAACCCCAGCGGCAACATCCCAACGCTTGGTCGTCCAGGTGTTGTTCCATGTCAATCCCTTTGTTTTGTATTTATCGATGTTTATGTAAGTTGTTATTAGCGTGTTGGCGGGTTTTTGGCCATAGCCAATCATATTGTCAACTGTATTATAAAATCCTCCCACTGTGGTGGTCAATTTTTTTGAATCGGCATCAATTACATTCAGGTTCCATGAACCATTGAAACTGTGCGATAACTCGGCTTCTAAATCAGGATTGCCTTCGATGGCATGGCTTGCGACAAAAAAATCGAAATACAGTTCACGCAAGGAAGGCGCACGAAAACCACGGCCATACGACACACGCACATCTTGCTTATTGCTTACTTTTATTTTTGCATTCAGTGAGGGAATAGCAGGAGGTGCATCATAGATGGAGTTATGGACAAATCTCACACCAGGCCGAAGCTGAATAGCACGAGACATCTTCCATTCGCCAGATACAAAGATTGCGTAATCACCAATTGCATTTGAACCTTCCTTCATGCGTCCACCCTCACCTGTCTCATAATTCAAATCAAGGCCGGGTTGAAAAGACAGGTTATCATTTATTTTGTATTGCAATGTGCTTCGAACAGTAACTCCATTAAATTTTGTGAGGTCTTGAAGCCCAGCACCCAGCGCTAATCTTCTGTCACCTGTTGTCTCGTTGACTGTGCTGGTTTGAGTTTCGCGTGCAAAGTTGGTGACTGCTAAAGCGCCCGTTAGTTGCATCCGATCCGACAACGTGCTACCGCCTTGCAATTGATGCATGAATCGGTTGGTGATGTAATTCTGGTCTATTGCTTCATTGCCCTGAAATTCTCCGGGGTTGTAAATATCTTCATTTAGATAATCGAGACGATAGTAAAGATTGGTGTTTTCTTTTGTGTATCCTACTAAACCACTGCCGAGGTATTGGGTTTTCGGATGCCATTGTTTGTCTCGACCATTCGCACTTCCCTGATATCCCCCAAAATAATTTCTGGCGAAGTCGCCACGCACGCGCATGTTGTTCCAGGAATATCCTCCGCCAACACTTTCATTATGAATCCCCTCTTTCCATCCATAGGCTGATCCGACTGTTTCCTCGTGGATCTTTGCTGTAAGATCAAATTTGCCTTCGGTGCTTTTCTTGGTAATGATATTAATTACACCCGCTAATGCATCCGCACCGTACACAACGGACATCGGGCCCTCTACTATTTCAATGCGCTCAATGGAGTTGACGTTTATCTGATTGATGTTGATTTCATTTGAGGTGCCTTGGCGGCCAACCATTGGCACACCATCAATTAGGACCTTTACATTTTGACCTGCCAAACCCTGCATAGAAATGTTAGATCCCCCAAGGGCAAGGTCTTGCGAAAAGCGAATGTTCAATTCTGTGTTTAAAACATCTTGCAGGCGCACCGCGCCACGCGCCTGAATTTTCTCCATTGAAATGGTACGCACCTTGTAAACTGATCGATTAGCGGATTGCGGCTCATATTGTCCAGTGACCACAACCTCGTCCAGGTATTTGGTGGCCACCGTATCCGCGTTCTGAGCGAATGCTCTGGGGATAATCAACAGCCCAAACCCACAAAGAATAACATGCTCTATTTTCACAGGTGCAAATATTGGTCGCCTGTAAAGAGTAAAATACCCAAAAAAGTATAATTAATACCTTTCATAATAATACACGTTAAAAAGTCAAAAATTTGGTATTTTTGACCAAAATCAACTGAATTAAGCCATCTGAATACATGATTTATGTCATTTTTATTAAACGATAATGCAATGGATGCTATACAGGCAATAGAAAATACCACTAAAAGTAGTTTTCAGACCTTACTGATAAAGGAAGATATGAAGCTAGAAATTGTCGAAACTGGCACTGAAGTAATATCTTTTGAAAGTCTCATTACCCGGAATATCATTCACTTTTACTTCTGCCTTCAGGGTTCTGCTGCTTTTGGCTTTGGGCCTCATTACATTCGGCAAATTGAAAAGCAGCGCAATTATTTCTTTTACAATCCGGACACCGACTTGCCCTTTCAATTAAAGCTTGCGCCTGAAACAAAAATCGTTGCCTTATCCATTACACTGGAGAGCTTGCATAAACTTTTCACTCACGATGCTCTTCCTTTTCTAAAGCCCGAAAACGTAAAGACTAAATTTTATGATGAGCGTGAAATTCCATCACATTTATATGTAATCCTGAATCAAATCTTTACGGTAAGTTTAAACGAAAGCGTAGCAAAACTTTATTACCAAGGCAAAGTACTTGAACTGCTGGCTCTTTATTTCTCCGAAAAGAAACCTGATACCGAGAGTTGCCCCTTTCTAAATGATCAGGAAACTGTTCGGAAGATCAAACACGCAAAAGAATACCTCTTGAAACACATGGAGGCACCACCCGGATTGAAAGAGTTGGCCAAACAATCAGGTCTTAACGAATACCAACTTAAAGTAGGCTTCAAAGAAATCTATGGAAATACCGTATTTGGTTATTTACTCGATCACAAGCTGGATCATGCACGAGTATTGCTCGACTCCGCAAAATTTCAGGTAAATGAAGTTGCCTATCAAATTGGCTATACAAACCCCAGTCATTTCATCGCCTCTTTCAAAAAGAAATTTGGAGTAACGCCTAAGAAGTATTTAATGGGAAGAGAAGCCGTCAATGGTAATCGATAAAAATGGTAAGCGGTTATCAGTAAATGGTAATCGGTCGCAGCCACCGATTACCTCTTGTCATTTGTATCGTCAGGCTTTGAACTCTTCTTAAACCCAAACGGGCAATGCCGGCATCCGCTCTCGCAGCAATAGCCACGCAGTGAGTGATAACCCTCCGTAAATACATATAATCCATTCTCTATGTAAAAATGAAAGCCTTCTCTCATCTCAGAGGGTGTTGGAAATGATTCGTCTTTGAGTGACTGAACCAAACTGTCTATTTCCTTAAGGCAACTCACACACAAGCATCCCCACATTGTCGTTTCCAGAAATTCAACCGTCTTTTTACTGATCTCAACTGCTGTACACTGACAACGTGAAATATCACCCACCTTACATTCAAATGATTGCCCGCATCTTTTACAAATTAATGTTTCATGCTTGAAAGAATTTTCTAACGAACTGTTCGACTGGGCTTTCAAGGAAGTTATTTTTTTAATGCTCTAAAGATAACTTACAAATAGAAAATACCGACTGCCAAATAGTTTGACAGTCGGTAAAAGAACAAATGATTATTACATGTTTAGCAATCACTTAAACGCACATCCATTGGGTGCAATACCTACCGTAAATGCGTTTAGCAATGTCCCTGTTGCATCATATACATCAATGCTGCCCGCAGAACTAAAGTTGACCGCAGAGCATCCTATAACATTTCCATTGAACGGATCAACAGCAAGTCCATAATAACTCTTCGCCTTGAATGGTGAAACTGGAAGCGTGGAGGCTGAGGTACTCATGGAATAAACAGCTCCGTTAAACGTATAATAAAGTTGA
>JANOQK010000173.1:0-22181 GCA_031414855.1 Bacteroidia bacterium
CAAACAAAACAACATGAAGATCACGCACATTGCGGAAACGCATATCCATGCTGATTTTCTTTCGGGAGCAAGAGAGCTGGCCGCATTGACGGGTGCTAAACTTTATTTATCGGATGAAGGTGGTGAAGGATGGCAATATGAATTTAAGCACGAAGGTGTAAAAGATGGTGACGTCATTAAAGTAGGTAACCTGAAGTTTGAAGTGTTGCATACTCCTGGCCACACACCAGAAAGCATTAGTTTTTTATTAACCGATACACCCGCGAGCGATAAGCCTGTGATGATCTTCACCGGAGACTTTGTTTTTGTAGGAGACATCGGTCGTCCGGATTTATTGGAGAAAGCGGCCGGTATTGTCGGCACCAAAGAAGCAGGAGCAAAAGAAATGTACAAGTCCATCAGGAAATTTAATGACCTGGCCGACTACATTCAAGTATGGCCTGGCCATGGTGCAGGTTCTGCCTGTGGCAAAGCGTTAGGTGCTGTGCCCAGCACAACCGTTGGATACGAGAAAGTAAGGAACTGGGCTTTGCAATATGAAAATGACGAACCCGGTTTTGTAAAATATTTATTGGAAGATCAACCGGAACCACCTAAGTACTTCGCGATGATGAAGAAGCTTAACAAAGTGGATCGCCCTCTTCTCACGGAAGTGCCGAAGCTGAACAAACTCTCGAAAGAAAATTTCAAAGCAGCGATGGAAAAAGGTATCAAAGTAATTGATACACGCTTGAAAGCTGAGTTTGCAGAAGGATTCATCCCTGGCTCCATCAACATTCAGGGCAACAATGCTTTCCCTACATGGATGGGTTGGTTCTTAACCTATGACGAACCCTTCATTTTAGTAGCAGACGAATCCAAGCACGATGACCTTGTGCGCAAACTCATGCGCATTGGATTGGATAACATCTATGGTTATATACCGGATGTGATGATTTGGATGGATCTGGGCAATAAGCTGGAGAAGAGCAATGTCATCTCATTGGATGAGTTTAAGGAAATACAAAAAACAAATCATACTCAGATTGTTGATTTGAGAGGTGCAGCCGAATATAAGGCGGGTCACATCAAAGGAACTGAAAATGTGTTTATCGGAACATTGGAGAAAAATCTGGATAAGATTAAGAAAGATCAATCAGTCGTTATTCATTGCCAATCTGGGGACCGGGCTGCGATCGGTTACTCCTTGTTAAGAAAGCATGGATTTAAAAACGTAAAGAATTATTCGGGAAGTATAAATGAATGGGTGAATGCCGGTAATCCCGTTGTCACCGAGAATTAAAATAAATCATTGAGAAAATTTAATTAAGAAAAAATTATGTTCAACATATTTGCAACCACCAAAGCCTATGAAAACCTGGACGGGTTATCGTTCAAGGAAAGATTTAAAACTACTCTAGATGCCGTGTTAGTCGATGTACGCACAGCCGATGAGTGCAGAGACGGATCGATAAAAGGCGCAAAGAATATTGATTTCATGTCATCTTCTTTTAAAGATCAGTTTTTAAAATTGGATAAGAGCAAAGAGTATTTTCTGTTCTGCAGAAGTGGTAACAGAAGTGGACAAGCCTGTAACATCTTGTCGAAGGAAGGTTATAAAGTGTGTAACCTTAATGGCGGCATTGGCGCGTGGCCAAACTAAATAGCGGTTGGATGAGGGGTAACAGGCAGTTTTAAAAGAACTGTCTGTTCTTTTTTCAAAAGAAAACTCTGATCTACTTCCATCAAAATCATTCTGATCCCTTTAAATAAAACAGAGATGAACGCATATATTAATTTGAAGCAAATGATTTTCACTAACTGGCACTTCATGCGCTGGTTGCGGTTGGGCCTGGGTATTTTTGTAGCACTTCAAGCTTTACAAATGCGTGATACGTTGTCTGGACTTATCGCCTTTTTCTTCTTGTATCAGGCGGTGACCAACACAGGCTGCTGTGGTTCAGGTGGATGTGCCGTTCCGACTACCACAAAAAAAATGAATGCAGAGGAAGTTGAATTTGAAGAAGTTGAGCCGAGCAAGAAATAAGAAACTCTTCTGTCATCGCGGCCTTTGAGCCGCGATCCAGTAAAGAGCAAACACATCGGGATTCCGGGTCAAGCCCAGAATGACACCTTGATATATATTTTGACTTTTTAGTCACCCTCCTTTTTAATTTTAAGAAAGAGCTTCCGTGTATTTCTTAAAACTATCCAGAATAGCCTGCCAACCTACGCGTTGCAGTTCTATTGGGTCTTCGCTTGCCGCTTCAAATGTCTCAACCACGTTGGTTTGATTTCAACTTTGAGAAAAAAAACAGTTGCTTTGGGGTCAGCAGCCAATAAGTACTGAATTAGTTTTGATGGTTGTACAAGCCAATGTTCCGATATTCAATGTATCTGACCCCTCAAAAAATAGGACGACATGATCTGATAAAATTTAATACCTTAGCATGCTTCTGAAATGCGAAAGCTTTACTTATTTAATCTTATAACTACCAACCTCATGGACTCCAGGAAACTTAACACCTTGCTTATTCTTTTGACTTTTTCCTTTTGTGGGATGGCTCAAACAGCTTCACCACTTGAAGGCCGCTGGGATATAACCGTGAAGCAAGATGGTAAAGAGTTGCCGTCATGGCTGGAAGTACGACATTCAGGGACACATACTTTTGTCGGAAGATATGTGAGTGTGTCGGGAAGTGCTCGTGCTATTTCAAAAGTAAATATCAGCGACAATACTTTTAATTTCACTATTCCACCGCAGTGGGAAAGAGGAGCTGGTGATCTTCGGTTGGATGGAACGTTTACAGGCGATACCATGAAGGGCACTATTATTTATCCTGATGGTAAGTCTGTTAATTGGGAAGGATCAAGAGCACCTTCATTAGCAAGATCCAAAGCACCAGAGTGGTCAACACCGATCACACTTTTTAATGGCAAAGATTTAAAAGGCTGGCATACACAAGGAGATAATCAATGGATAGTGGAGGCTGGTGTTTTAAAAAGTCCAAAGTCAGGATCGAATCTCTTTTCAGATCAGGCATTCACCGATTTTAAATTGCACATCGAGTTTCGTTATCCCAAAGGAAGTAATAGCGGTATTTACTTACGAAGCCGTTATGAAGTGCAGGTAGCAGACAGCAAAGGACTGGAAGCAGCGGATGATCAGCTCAGTGGCATTTATGGATTTCTTTCACCCAACGAAAATGTTGCTAAGGATGCTGGTGAGTGGCAAACGTATGACATCACACTTGTGGGCAGAACAGTAACTGTAGTAGCAAACGGAGTAACGGTCATCAGTAATCAAGTGATACCCGGCATAACCGGTGGAGCGGTGGATAGTAAAGAGGGTGAGCCAGGACAATTTATGATTCAAGGCGACCACGGTCCGGTTGAATATCGCAATATTGTGGTAACACCTGTTAAGTAAATATGTGTGTTCGCTTCATGATTTTATGATTCACTTTTATCCATTCCCGATTAATTCTAACTTAGTCTTTCAAACCTAGAAATAATATGATTGTTACCAGAAGAGTTTTATTGAAGCAATTGGCGGTTGCATCTGCCGCAATTGCATTGGCTCCATCTTTTGTAGGTTGCGCTAGCAAACCTTCAACTTCTTTCAACACTATTCTTGTGACCGAAGATGAAGAAGAATTGCTAAAGTTGATTGCCAAAGTGGTCATTCCGAAAACCAGTACCCCTGGTGCAGACGATGTTTCGACACATGCCTATGCAGTTAAGATGATCAACGATTGTATGTCAAAAGAAGATCAGGAGAAATGGCTGAGTGGCTTTCATCAATTCGTTGAGCAAGCCAGTAAAAACGGTTTTGAAAAAAATGCAGTAGCTGAACAAGAGAAGTTTCTGATAGGTTTGGACGAAAGTAAAGATGAAACCGATCTTAATTTCTTTTTCAAAACCATGAAGAGGTTGACCGTTCGTGGGTACACCTCGTCAGAATATTTTATGACGAATGTTCAGCAGTATAAAATGATACCAGGTAAATACAAAGGCTGTGTTCCAGTCGTTGCAGCATAATCCAAAGAAATAGAATGGCAAACTTACAAGATTCAAAAAACGATCGCACATTTGATGTGATTGTCATAGGTTCAGGCATCAGCGGTGGCTGGGCGGCAAAAGAGTTTACAGAGAAAGGATTAAAAACGTTGGTGCTGGAACGTGGCCGTGATGTGAAACATTTAATCGATTATCCCACTGCCAACACAATGCCATGGGAGTTCGAGCATCGCGGTGAGATTCCCGCAGCTATACAAGAAGAGAATCCTGTCGTGAGCAGATGTTATGCATTTCGTGAGGACGCAGCGCATTTCTTTGTAAAAGACAAAGAACATCCATACGTCCAGGAAAAACCATTTGATTGGATCAGAGGATATCAGGTAGGAGGTAAGTCGCTACTTTGGGCGCGACAAACACAACGCTGGAGTAAATATGATTTTGAAGGTCCGGCACGAGATGGTTTTGCAGTGGACTGGCCGATTCGCTATGATGATATGGCACCTTGGTATAGTTATGTAGAAAAGTTTGCGGGCATCTCTGGGAATAAAGATGGACTAGCGTCATTACCTGATGGGGAGTTTCTACCGCCACTCGAATTGAGTTGTGTAGAAAATTATTTTAAAGATTTTATCTCGAAGAATTATAAGGATCGTCATGTGATCTATTCACGGTGTGCTCACTTGACCGAACCTCAAGCAGTTCATATCGAACAAGGTCGGGCTCAATGTCAAAATAGAAATCTGTGTCAACGTGGTTGTCCATTTGGCGGTTACTTCAGCAGCAACTCATCCACATTGCCATGGGCTGCACGTACAGGTAATCTCACACTCAGACCTTTTTCAGTTGTTCACTCTGTTATCTATGACGAACAGAAAGGCAAAGCAAGTGGTGTGCGCGTTATTGACACGAACACGAAAGAATCCATTGAGTATTACGCAAAAGTAATTTTCGTGAATGCTGCAGCACTCAATACAAATCTTATTTTATTGAACTCCACATCAAGTCGTTTCCCTAATGGTTTGGGCAACGACAACGGCTTGCTCGGCAAGTATGTGGCTTTCCACAACTATCGGGCTAACATCTCTGCACAGTACGATGGATTTGAAGATACTAAGACCGAAGGAGGAAGGCCTACCTCAGCTTATATCCCACGGTTTAGAAATGTAGTGAAGCAGGAAACAGATTTTCTCCGTGGTTATGCGGCTGGCTTTTCCGGTGGGCGCTATTCATCCAATTCAAGAGATGGAATCGGTGAAACATTGAAAGATAATTTATCCAAATCCATGTTAGGTCCTTGGCGTGTTGGTTCTCATATGATGGGCGAAACTATTCCAAAGGAAAGCAACAACGTAAGTCTTGATCCTACTTTGAAAGATGAATGGGGGATGCCGCAACTCAAAATCAATATCTCGTATGACGATAACGATGAGAAAATGATTAAAGATTTTCAAGAGCAGCTCACTGAAATGTTTACAAAAGCTGGGTTCACCGACATTAAAACCAATGATGACCACCGTGCACCAGGTCTTGATATTCATGAAATGGGTGGCGTGCGCATGGGCTATGATCCCAAAACATCGTTGTTAAATAAATGGAACCAACTTCATCTGTGTAAAAATGTATTTGTTACGGATGGAGCTTGTATGACATCTACATCTACTCAAAATCCTTCACTTACCTACATGGCTTTTGCTGCACGCTCGGCTGATTATGCGGTAAGCGAAATGAAGAAAGGAAATTTATAGAAATAAATTTCTGATTGTTTTAATGAATGGGTTTGGAAATTGCTTGTGAACTAGTGTTTGAGATTAACCTCCAGAGCCTGTTCTGCTTACCTAACCAGCCCAAACTCTTTCATCGCCTTGGGAAAGTTTTTGTTCTCATGATTGGCTCGGCTTAGCTTGAGAAGTACAAATCGTTGCAAGTCACTGAGGCTTTGCCATTGAGGTACGGTGATCGTCCAGTTAAACTCTTTTAACTTTTCGAGAAGAGATTCCTGAAGTTGATTTAGAATTGACCAGGCTGTATTTTTTTCAAGAGGCAGATCAGTTGCTTCCTCACCGCTGTGATTCTTCACCAATTGTTGAACGTGCTTTCTGTAATTAAGCAGTTCGGCTTCCGTCTTTGCTGGAAGCGTGGTAAGGCTTGTTCTTTCATTCGGATGAAATTCGTTCCATTCGGATAGTTTCAGCTTAATACCACAGGCATCCAATTTGAATCTCGCAATCATAGGGATGCAACGAATGCTGTCTTTCATAAATTCTTCTTCAAATTTGAATAGTTGTGAAGGCGAAATAGCTTGCTGTAACATGGATTGCATCTTTGACGAAACAGGTATTTGGCCAACCGCCTCAATAGCAGCCTGGGACATTTTCTTAATTGTCTTTCGAATAATATCAATCACTTTTTCGCCATCGTGTTTAGCGGCAAACTCTTCCAGATAATATTCAATGAAGACGAGACAAACAACATCTTCCATCAATTGTGTATCGACATTGGTGTGAAGTTCTTTTTTCAGCACCAGGAATTTCACCTTTTCAATGACATCTGAATCGTATCCACAACTTGTTAAAATACTTTCCGCGATTTTAGCATGATGCATTTTCTCATCGGATCGCCATTGAAGATATCCTTTCTTATTAATGGGATAACTACTTCTTCGAATCTCCCATCTTCCAATATGCTGACAGCGGGCGGCAAGTTTGACAGTTTCATCGGCAGTCGGAGCAAATCGATATAGTCGCTCGGTCATTCGTTGCGCATAGAGGATCTCTTTTGGAAATGATTTTCCAGCAAATTCCTCAAGGTTCGGATCGTTGGTGTTGTAGGCATCAAAAGCAGCAATGGCTTTCGCAAATTGATCGAAAGAAGTAGTCATATGTAAAGTTCTTAAAAAGTGCCCGAATAGCCGCAACCAAATTAAGAGTAAGTTCCGCCAACTTAATACGAAGAAGTAGCATGTCTATGAAATAAAGGAGGAATCTAAAGTGATTGAATCAGTTGCCAATGCAGCAACTGCCTGACCATGAATGATAAAAAATATAGCAATCCTATTTCTGGAATTCAACCTGATGTTGCCTTTGAGGATTTACTGGAAACCTATTAATGCCATGTTAGCGATAGCCCCAAGAAAGATTTTGCGCCCTCACAGGTTTTAATACCCACCAAGGATTGATCATCTGCAACCGTTAGCAATTCGCATTTTGTTCTTTTAAAAAGTGAGATTCAATTTATTTTCTTATTGAATCTATTTGTAATCAGGAGGATACAATCATTTTGAATTACCTTGATACTTTAATTCATAAAGTCGCACACTGTGGAAAATAATAAGCGTTTTGTATTGATCTTGATTTTGGGATTGTTGTCAGCAATTGGCCCATTTTCCATTGATATGTATTTGCCGGGTTTTCCAGCGATAGCTGCCGACCTTCAAACCAGTGTGGATGCAGTATCCTACACGTTAGCTAGTTTTTTTGTTGGAGTATGTGTTGGGCAGATGCTTTGTGGTCCGTTGCTGGATCGTTTCGGCAGAAAGATTGTATTAATTATTGGTTTGCTGGTATACCTGGCTGCATCGATTGGATGTGCATTGTCTACTTCTATCGAAATGCTCATTGTATTTCGATTGATCCAGGCACTTGGTGGATGTGTGGGTATGGTGGCGCCAAGAGCAATAGTGCGCGACATTTTTCCGGTAGAAGAAAACGCAAAAGTATTTTCGCTCTTAATATTAGTATTAGCGGTATCTCCAATCCTGGCGCCAACTGTTGGAAGCTACGTCATAGCATGGATGGGATGGAATTATGTTTTCGTTGTTCTTACGATATTGACTTCATTAATATTACTTGCGGTTATTATTTGGTTACCCGAAAGCAAACAGCCTGATCCAACATTTTCACTTAAGCCAAGACCAATTCTGAATAGCTTTATTGGTGTGGCAAAGCACCCACAGTTTTACACCTATGCACTTTCTGGAGGAATTGCGTCAGCGGGCCTGTTTGCTTACCTCTCAGGATCACCTTTTGTATTTATGAAATTGTATGGTGTAACTGAGCAGCAGTATGGTTGGATCTTTGCCATCATAGCTGCGGGTCTTATTGCAAGTAGTCAGCTAAATAATCTATTGCTGCGCACGTATAAAAGTGAGCAGCTCATGAAGACCATTTTGGTTTTTCAAACCATTATTGGAATTGGACTTTTGACCGGCACCGTATTGGATGTGCTTGGTTTATACGGAACTATCTTTATGATCTTTTTATATTTAAGTTGCCAGGGTTTTAGTTTTCCGAATTCTGCTGCATTATCAATGGCGCCTTTCACTAAAGAGGCAGGAAGTGCCTCTGCTCTCATGGGTGCCATACAAATGGGCCTCGGTGCATTAGCTGCTGCGATGGTAGGATTTCTAAATGCAAAAAATGCAATACCGATGACAGCTGTAATGGCAATTTGCACAGCATTAGGTTTAATTGTTCTTATCGCAGGCAACCGGAAAATTCAATTCAAAGCCAAGCCTCAGGACATTGAGGAGGAGACATTGGATATGATTGAAAAATATTAACCAGATACTCTAATTTTCTTTTATGAATCGTAAAGACTTTATTAAAACAAGTGCCATCCTTGGTGGCGCTTCTATCTTACCAGTGAACAGCGCCTTTTCAGAAAATCTTCAACAAAGCGGTATGGACAAACTCACTGACAAAGACGGAAACTTTGCTCTGCAGTCATTACCCTACAATGAAAATTTTTTGGAGCCGAATATGGATCAAGAGACTGTTCATCTTCATTACACCTTTCATCATGGCGATGCGGTGAAAGCAGCCAACAAAGATTTGCAGATGGTGAAGAAAGCAATCGATGAAAACAATTTGGACACTGTTGACTATTGGACCAGAAAGCTTTCCTACCATCTCTCATCGCATATTCTTCATACAATTTTTTGGACAAATCTCTGCAACAAAAAAACAGATCCATCAGGAGCCCTTCTAAAACAAATTGAAAAAGACTTTGGAACGTATGATCGTTTAAAATCGCTCATCGCAAAAACTTCAAAAGGAGTGGATGGAAATGGCTGGGGCATTTTGGGTTATCATCCCGCAACCGATAAACTTACGGTGCTGCAATGCGAGAATCATGAAAAGTTAACGCAGTGGGGTGTTATACCCGTATTGGTCATCGATGTCTGGGAGCATTCGTATTATTTGAAATACAGAAACAGAAGAGCAGAGTTTGTTGATAACTTATTCCCTATTATTAATTGGGATAATGTAGCCGAGCGATATTTATTAGCAACACGACTCAGATAGTAGCAAGTTTCACTTTGTGCCCTTTATGAATTTCTTTGTGTTCTACGTGGTTTAAGTACTTTCTTTACCACAAAGAACACAAAGAAATACGCACAAAGCGCACAAAGAATTTAAGCTAACTTAATCGGCAACTGTCTTATTCGTTTTCCAGTAGCTGCAAAGATCGCATTGCACAATGCCGGTATAAACGGAGGAATAGGCGGTTCGCCTACACCTGTTGGCTTTTCTCCACTCTCTATTATATGTACCGCGGTTTCGTAAGGAGCATCGGTCATGCGTGCTACACCGTAATCATTAAAGTTATGTTGCTCTACTGCGCCATTCTTCACAGTAATTTCACTCTTCAACGCGAGACTGGCTGCAAATGTAGCGCCTCCTTCAAATTGTGATTTGATGCGTTCAGGGTTAACAGGTATTCCACAGTCAACTACGTAATCTACTTTTGGAATTTTGATTTTGTTGTTCTCATCCACGGTGACTTCGACTACACATGCCACATAGGTAAGGAAACTGCGATGTACTGAAATTCCCTGACCACTTCCTTTCGGCAAGCTTTTTCCCCAATTGGATTTTTCTTTGGCAGTTTCGATTACTTTTCTGAAACGTGCCGTGTCCCATGGAAAATCTTCAGCGCTTTCATTGTAGTTCCAAAACTCAGGACTTAATGATTTGAAATCAATCTTGCGATCTTCGCCCAGCATGTCCAAAATGTTTTGTACAGGATCAACACCTCGCACATGGGCAATTTCATCAACCGTGCTGCCCACTGCAAATGCATGATGAATGTTGGCCACGGATCTCAGCCAACCGATTCTGATTTTTGCTTTCGAGTCTTGCGATTCACAGCAAATGTTATCAATCGCATACGGCAAATCCACCATACCCATGCTCAGTTCAAATCCACTTGGTTCGCTGGCCTTAGGATCAGCCGTGCCGCCAATGGGCGGAAAGGTCGAACGATGAAGCCAGGCATTTACTTTATTGTTTTCATCGATGCCCACTTTTAAGTATTGTGCAGATGGGAAATGATAGAAGTCGTGTTGAATATCATCTTCGCGTGTCCAGAGAATTTTTACAGGCGTACCCATCTCTCTTGAGATGAGCGCAGCTTCTACGACAAAATCTGGTTTTGATTTACGACCGAATGCACCACCGAGCAACGTCACATTAACTGTTACGGCTTTTTCTTCCATGCTCAATGCAGCGGCCAATGATTTTCTCACTCCTTGTGGATCTTGCACAGGAGCCCACACTTCGCAAATGTTATCATGCACATGTGCTAAGGCACAAGGCGTTTCCATAGGAGAGTGTGAAATGAGTGGCACACTGTATTCCGCTTCAATTATTTTTTTTGATTTGGCTAAGGCCTGATCCACCTTACCATTCTCACGTCTTACTTTTCCTTTGGTCTTCACGCGCTTGGCCATGTCGGCATTGTAGGTAAGAGAATTATAATCGGCATTGATACCTTTTTCCCAAACTACTTCCAAAGCTTCACGGCCTTTCATCGCAGCCCAAGTGTTTTCGGCTACTACGGCTACACCACCGAGTGGTTTGTTAAAGTTGGTAGGAAAACCGGGAGCCTCCATCTTAAACACTTTCACCACACCCGGCACTTTCATCGCAGCATCCATATTAAAGGACTTCATGCCTGCACCTGCTTCGGGATTGCGTTTGATCACCGCAAATTTTGTGTTGGGAAGTTTAGTGTCGTAACCAAATTTGGCTTTGCCAGTCACGATGTCTTTTAAATCAACGATCGAACTTTGCTTGGTGATGTACTTAAAATCTTTGGGATCTTTTAGTGTGATGGTCTTTTCATCGGGTATCGGAAGAGCACCCGCTTTCTCTGCGAGGTATCCAAAACCAAATGCTTTGCCCGAAGTATGCACCACTTCGTGATTCACGGCTTTGCATTCTGAAACAGCTACGCCCCACTCTTTCGCAGCAGCTTGCTCCAGCATCAATCGAACAGTCGCACCTGCTTTTCGCAACGGTGTAAAAAACATACGCACGCTGAACGAGCCATCCGTGTTTTGATCTCCGTATTTTTCATCGCCAACCGCTTGCTCTACTTTTACTCGGCTCCAATCGGCTTCGAGTTCATCGGCCATCACTAGCGGAAGACTTGTACGAATACCCGTTCCCATCTCAGAACGGTGTGCAATCAATGTCACATCACCATTGCCGTTGATGCTGATGAACAGATTAGGTGAAAAGACGGCAGCGGGATTTCCCGTCAGCTTCTTGGATGTATCAGTACAACTAAAGGAGATGCCAAGCAACAAGCCGGACATACTCACTGAAGTGGTTTTCAAAAAGTCTCTGCGGTTGACTTTGAAAATTTTGTGGTCGAAGGTTTTTGTTCTCATTATGCTTCAGCGTTAGCGGCCCGTTTAATTGCTTTGCGAATTCTTTCATAAGTACCACAGCGGCAAATGTTACCCTTCATCGCCTCTTCAATGTCGCTGTCGCTGGGGTTCGGATTTTTTTCAATCAGCGCAATGGCCGACATGATTTGTCCCGTTTGGCAATAGCCACACTGCGGAACATTTTCATCCATCCAAGCTTGCTGTACGGGGTGAAGTCCTTCGCCCGATACGCCTTCAATGGTCGTTACTTTTTTTGTGCCCACCGTAGAGACCGGAGTAGAGCACGACCGCACAGGATCTCCATCCAGGTGAACCGTGCACGCACCACATTGTGCCATGCCGCAGCCAAATTTTGTTCCGGTAAGTTCGAGGTTATCGCGCAGCACCCATAGGAGGGGAGTGTTAGGCACTGCTTCTACCTCACGGTTTTCACCGTTGACGTTGATTTGATAGGTTGCCATGTGATGAGGGTTTATAGTTCAATATAAGGAATTAATAGGGCTTGTGCCAAATGTGGGTGTAGATCATTTTTAAGTAGTGTTTAGACTTTGGTCGGTGTTGTCACGTGTTGTCACCGACCACTTTTAACCCCCTTGCCCGCATAGACTATCTTAGTAAATTCATTATTTTTGATTAGCGCATAGCCTTAAGCTAAACTTAACCAAGTTATGAAGATCTATAATTTAGGTATTGACGAGGAGTATCCGGAGTATTTGCAGCGGAAGATTGCTGTCTCTAATATGATTGCATTGATCATCGCCTTTTTGGTGGCGTTGCCCTTTGTATTTATTAGCCTCATCTTTTTTCCTCCATTGGCCTACCTTCCTATTATAGCTATCCCCATTGCTCTTTCTACTTTATTTTTCAATTATGCGAGGCTCCATACGTTTGCCCGTGTTGTCATTTCTTTGGTACCCGTTTGTCTGGCCTCCGTTTACCAGGCTTATTTAAGTAAAGGTGAAGCGGCTGTTACCCCAGGATTAGCGATGATCATGCTTAGTTTCTCGTTAGTCATCTTTGTCATTTTTGATCTAAAGGAAAGGACGTTGCTTATCACTATGAGTATGGTGATGTTAGGAATTTTGCTGTCAACGGATTGGCTCAATAACGCCCTCGAAATGGAACTGGATACGCAGATCATTGAAACAGGGGTACTCGCCAAGATGGTTGTTGTGATCAGTGTAGTGTCTGCTGCAGGATGTATTTTAATCTTGGTCTTTCAGAGCAATGGGTCGGAGAATAAAGCAGCAGACTTGCTTAAGCAGGCTGCAATATCCCAGCAAGACATGATTGATAAAGAACAAGAACTGAAAGATAATTTGAACAAGCTGGAAGCCGGTAAACAGGAAGAGGAGAAACGAAACTGGGCCAACGAAGGGCTGACCAAATGTATTGCCATTATTAGAAATCAACCAGATCTGGATAAACTAAGCAACGAATTAATTTCTTTCGTTGTCAAGTATATGCGTGCCAATCAGGGTGGTTTGTTTTTGACGAACACAGATGATTCGAATGATATATTTTTAGAGTTAACAGCAGCATATGCATTTGAGCGCAGGAAATTTATTACGAAGCGTGTAGAAATTGGGCAAGGCCTTTTAGGTCAGACCTTTTTAGAGAAGCGATGTATATACCTAAAAGAGATCCCTAAGAACTATGTCAGTATCACCTCGGGATTGGGCACCGCAAATCCAACAGCACTTTTGATTGTTCCACTGAAAATAAATGAAGATATTCTAGGCGTTATTGAATTGGCTTCCTTTCATGAATTCTCTGATTTTGAGATTCGATTTATGGAAACAATAGGAGAGAACATCGCCTCCACTTTACAAGGCATTAAGACGAATATAGTCACCAAGCAACTATTAGAGGCATCGCAGCAGCAAACCGAAGAAATGAAGGCACAAGAGGAGGAAATGCGTCAAAATATGGAGGAGCTAAGTGCAACACAAGAAGAAATGCATAGGAAGGAAGGCGAGTATATTAAGCGTATTGAAGAACTAGAGAGAGCAATGGAACTGAAAAGCTTGGTCAATTAACAAGCAGCCTTTTTGATGACCAAGAAAATAACGATTCCTTATTTCCCTAAAGGACTTAAGTTGATTACTCCAGTTTTAGCTGGCGCAGGTGCGTGGCTTATTTTTATTCAACATCCCATTTGGGGTGCCCTGTTGATACTACCGGCCTCTATCATTCTCACGACTAACTATGTGACCGAAATAAATCTGGACAAAAAATCGTATCGCGATTATTTGTCTATGCTGGGTTTGAAGTTGAACGTAGATGAAAACAACTTTAAGCAACTCGATCGCATTGTAATCACCAAAGGTAACTATGCACAAACTATTAATACCCGAGTACAATCGCGGCAAATGGATTGGGCAGATTATACGGGTACCTTATTAATGGACAGCGATGTAACACTTGATCTCTTGACTAGAACTGACAAGCAGGAGCTGATGAAAGGACTAAAAGAATTTTCTGACTTTCTACAAGTGGATGTTGAAGATCAAACGACCAACCAGCATTATTGGGTAGATATGAGAAAGGTATAGAAAGAATTGACTCGTTGTCAAATTCTATGGATGGACCTGGGTTTTAGTACCTTTCATACCAGTCGAATTGATCATGGATGATTTTTGTCTTTTCCTTTCTAATATAATCTAGTAGTAAGCTTGCAACAGGTGAATGAAGTTTGCCTTTTAACCAAATCAGACTCCATACAGTTTTGATCGGTAATCCTTTAACCGGAATAATTTGCAGCTCACCGGTTAGCAGCTCGTTTTTTATTCCGATTAACGGCATGATGGAATATCCCAACCCGGCAAGAACGGCCTGCTTAACCGCTTCATTGGAAGTAAGCTCCATTTTTTTCAAAACAACTATTTTGTTTCGCTCAATAAACTGCTCCATAGTTTGACGTGTGCCTGATCCTCTTTCTCTGAAGATAAGCGGCAGATCTGTAAAGGCCTCCTGAACAGTAGAAGATTTTTTAAATGATTTAGAGCGATTGCCGACTAAGTAAAGTCTATTCTGAAGCAAATCTAATTTCTCAACGTTCAGCCTTTCGGGGAGAATCGAAACCAGTGAGAAGTCCACTTCATTATTTTCTAAGCTTTTTATTACTTTACTCTTATTTGTCACATCCATAATTAGTTCGATGGAAGGATGCTTTTTAATAAAATCAGAAAGAAAATACGGCATAATGTACTTTCCAGTTGATACTATGGAAATTTTCAGCCTACCTACCAAGTGGCCTTTAAAAGCTTGTGTTTTATAGTTAATGGCATAAACCTGATTAATTATATTTTCTGCCGCCAAGGCTATTTCCTTTCCAAAATCAGTAATGTAAATTTTTCTACCTATTACTTCTGTTAAGGGTATTTCAAATTGATCTTGAAAGTTTTTGAGTTGAATTGAAACAGCAGGTTGTGTCAGATGTAATTCTTCTGATGCCTTGGTAACACTTTGTGTTTGACATACTTTTAAAAATATCTGTAATTGATTTAATGTATAGTTCATAAAGAATTTTAATATACTGCATAGCAAAGATAAATAGAAAGATATGATTATAAGCCCTCATTTTTACGTTGAAGAGTTAGAATGAAGGTTATGAAGCGGATATCAATAATAATAACACTGCTCCTTTTTGTGGGCCAGGCAGGGGTAGCCAACTTGGCTTTAAATAACTGTCAAAAGCTTGAATTAACCTCTGAAACGGAATATAACGGGGAAGTAGAAATTCAATCGCCTACTTCTCGAAAGAAAAACATCGCAACCTCCAGGGCGTTTGTAAGGACTGTCATTCTCGGTATTCAAAAATTGCCAACCCATTGTATTTCCCAAGTCAAAGGGTTAAACATTTCTCGACAGATCATTTTCTGTACTCTCCTAATTTAGGACTGGCCCTACTCTGTGTTATCTGGCTTGCCAGATAAACCATGCTTTTTACGATTTCTTCCATTAATTCTAAATCATTATCGCTATGAGATATAAAACCTCTATGCTAGACTATTGTAAAAAAATTTTACAACTGGTTTCCTTCAATAAAAGACTTTTTAGAAAAGAATATAGAAAATCATTAGGATGGCTATCGCAATACGAGGCGATAGAACTTAAAAATTGGATTCGATATCAGTGTTGATTAATAGAAATAAGAAAATTTATGAAAAAAGTAATAAACATTTTTCTCCTGGTTATCTGCGCTTCGTTTGCCCATGCACAGAACAATGCAAAAAACTATAATAACCTTGAGGAAGCAAGCAACAATAGAGATAGTGTCGAATGGTTGACATTAAGAGATAAGGACTTACAAGGCTTTCCTTTGGAAATACTCCAGTTCAAAAACTTACGGTATTTGGATCTAAGCCACAATAACATCACCTCGTTTCCAGCCGAGATAGGAGAATTAAATAATCTCTTTTATCTCGATCTTTCAGGAAACCACATCTCCAGTTTGCCAAAGGAATTCTCTAAGTTGAAGAATCTCCGTAACCTTTATTTGGATTACAACAATGCGCAAAAGTTGGATGAAGATCTTGAAATACTTAGCCAGCTACCCTTGTTGCATGTATTGGATATTAGTGGCGATAGCATCACAACATTACCGGCTTCAATAGGTAAGTTGAAAAATCTGGAATACTTAGAACTTTCAGGTAATGAAATTTCAGTGTTACCTCCTGAATTTTCCCTGATGCTAAACCTTCAGGTACTCTATATCGACAATGACCGATTCTTTGATCTTTCTAAAAATCTACCGACCCTAAGTCGTTTACCTAAACTTAAGGAATTGCACCTGGAAGGGGATCATTTTAAGAAAATCCCCTCTCAGATTAATACCCTGCTCAAATTGGAATATTTGTATCTCAGTGATAATGAATTGGAGGAAATTCCCAATGAACTTCTTAAAATGAAGCAAATAAAACTTATTGATGTCTCTAACAATAAGATGCCTCATCTTTTGCTTGACATGTATCGTGATACTTTGGAGCCTACTGTTCGAATTAAATTTTAACCATAACATATATGAAAACAAATAATATTCTGCTTCTGATTTTAACTTCAACACTTCTTGCGAGTTGTTCAGTGATTCGTCAAGGTGAAGTTGGCATGAAACGCAAACTTGGAAAGCTAGATCAAAAAGTACTTCTACCAGGTGCGGTAGGATACAATCCATTTATTACGCGCATTATAAAAATGCCAATTCGAACAATGAATATGGAAATAAGTGCCAACCTACCTTCCAAGGAAGGCCTTAATGTAACAGCGGTTATTTCCATTCTGTATAGGATAGTGCCTGATAAGGCCCCCTCCATCATACAGAATATTGGAGTTGGAAACGAGGCCAATGTAATAAGTAGTGTTTTCCGATCGTCAGCAGCAGATGTTTGTTCTCGCTTTTTTGCAAAAGATATGCATTCAGCTCAGCGGGCTGCAATAGAAAAAGAGATTACAGAACAAATGTCAAAAATACTTTTGCCCAGAGGGTTTGAGATGGAAGCCGTACTTCTAAAAAACATCGCCCTTCCTGCTGGTTTGGCCAGGGCTGTTGAGGAGAAGCTTGAAGCTGAACAAGGTGCCCAGCGCATGGAGTTCTTACTAGATCGCGAAAAGCGTGAGGCCCAGCGAAAAATTATTGAAGCCGAAGGAATACGTGATGCCCAAAAAATAATATCAGAAGGCCTGAATAAAAATATCATTCAATGGCAAAGTATTGAAGCGTTCCGTGAATTAGCCAAGTCGCCAAATGCTAAGGTAATAATCACTGATGGAAATGCTCCCATGCTGATTAACCCTTCTAATGATAACTAAACTCTATAATCAGTATGGGCGAAAGCCCATACTACATTTTTGAACCCTTTATGAAAGCTAAGCACCTTCTTTTTATTTTATTGTTTCCCTTTTCTACTGCAGTTCATTCTCAAGCAGACTTGCGGAAGTATACATCACTTAGGGAAGCCTATGAGAATCGGAAAACAAGCGAATGGCTTGATCTCAGCAAGCAGTCTATCAACCAAGTTTCCGATTCAGTGTTTGAATTGACCAATCTCAAGTATCTTGACTTAACTCACGCTCACTTACAGGAACTTCCGGCCCGAATAGGAGAGTTGAAGCAATTGCGTTATCTGGTGTTGTCTCATAACCAACTTAAGCACCTTCCTCAGGAAGTTTCAAAGCTTGAATTGCTTCAATCACTCTACCTTGATCACAATCCGGATTTGGATGTTCCCCAGGCGATAGACTTCCTCAACGAACTCCCAAATCTTCATATGCTTAGCTTGGCTGGTGATCACATTAGCACGCTTCCGCCTAGCATTGGTAACCTGAAAACGCTAGAAAGCCTGGAGCTTTCTGAAAATGAATTTACGGTATTACCAGAAAAGATGATCCAAATGAAAAAGCTAAAGGTGCTGTATATAAATAACGATCCGTACTTTGATTTAAAAGGTAATCTAGTGGTTCTGAGTAAAATCAATAGCCTCAATGAATTACATATTGAGAATGATCAATTAGCTGAAATTCCAGTTGGGATCAGTCAGTTAAAATCTATTGAGTATTTGTTTTTAGTAGGAAACAAAATAAATGAATTACCGGAGGAAATAGGGAAAATGAAGAATCTTAAGTTGCTGGATGTAAGCGATAATCCTCTACCCCCTCCACTTTATAACGAAACTTTATCTCCTCAACTTAATATTCGATTTAAGCGAAAGGATAACTGAACGTACTTCAATGAAACTGAAAATAAGGAGCTCATTTAATCATTAATGATTTAATACTATGAAATGGATCGTGTTGGAAGAAAACCCAAAGCCTGATCAATACATTGCGATAATTGCTACGGATGAACAACGTCAACTAAAAGTGGAAAGCAAACCATATTCTAAGTTTCTTACCAGTGACGAAGCATTGGTTCGCGCCCGCCAATTGAGAGATGAATTCAGAGTCAAGAGTATCAGGATATTTTATATGGAAGGGCATTCAGCATTTTTTTGAAGATTTAATCAAATACAAAAGCAACTTGAAATTAACTATTAGACCCATGTGCCACTTAATCAAAATATTGATGCCGACAAGGCTACTTTTTCTCTTCCTAAGTCTTTTATCTATACCGGGATTGGCTCAGCAGGCCAGTCAAGTAGATCTGGAGACAGCAAAAAGAGTTTTACAGCAAGAGCGTGAAACGATTTTTATTGAAGCACTTCACTTATCCGTCTCACAAGCTGTTGTGTTCCATCCTATTTATGTTGAATTCAATAAAGAGAAGCGTGCTTTGGATGATCTATTCATAAAGTTATTTGTAGAGTATTCTGAAAATTACAATCACCTTGATGCAGGACGCATGCACAATTTCATCAAGCATTCGAAGGAGCATCAGCGAAAGGAATTACGAGTTCGAAAAAAGTATTATAAAAGATTAGATAAATCTATATCTACTGAATTGGCTTCACAGTTTTATGAGGTAGATGATTTTATATCAACCATGCTTCGTTTAAACATCCTAATGGGATTACCCTTTACAGGTAGTATTGTTACAGTCATGCAGAAATAATTCAAACGTTAATGATGATTGAAAAGAGCACTATATAGTCAAATCTTCACATTCATTCACCTAATGACTCTTTTATCTAGAAATCTAAAACCTCAAACTTAAACCAATGAACGACTTATCACTACTCTGGATTTTTTTCAACCTTTTTGTGTTAGCCATGCTAGCGCTAGACCTAGGCGTGTTTCATAGAAAATCGCATGAGGTTTCTGTGCGCGAAGCACTTACGTGGACATGCGTCTGGATTACTCTTTCAATGATCTTCAATTTATTCGTTTACTATTACTTTGATAAAGAAAAGGCGCTGGAGTTCTTTACCGGCTATCTCATTGAGAAATCTCTAAGCGTTGACAATATTTTTGTCATCATTCTTATCTTTTCCTATTTCAAAGTACCGTCTGCCTATCAGCATAAAGTTTTGTTTTGGGGTATTTTGGGTGCGCTTATCATGAGGGTCATTTTTATCCTGACAGGCGTGGAACTGATTCATCGGTTTCATTGGCTCATTTATATTTTTGGAGGGTTCTTGGTTTACACCGGCATACGCATGTTAACATCGGGCGACTTAAAGATTGATCCGGAGAAGAACCCGGTAGTGAAACTAGCCAGAAAGGTCATGCCGATTACGCCATCCTTCGAGGGCGATCGATTTTTTATAAAGCAAGACGGCAAAACATGGGCAACGCCACTATTCTTAGTCGTGATTTTAATTGAGACAACTGACTTGATCTTTGCAGTAGATTCAATCCCGGCTATTCTAGCAATATCGGATGATACCTTTATTGTTTATACGTCTAACGTCTTTGCTATTCTTGGACTACGCTCACTATATTTTGCCTTAGCAGGTATCGAAAAATATTTCAAATATCTGAAGTATGGGTTATCGGCCATCTTGCTATTTGTGGGTGTAAAAATGTGTATAGCCGATCTCTTTAAAATCCCGATTGAGGTTTCTCTTATTGTTATTGGATTTACTTTAATGATTGCCATGGTGAGCTCCCGGCTATTTCCAGGAAAAGTACAAGTAGAAAACCCGAATAAGGAGAATTAATCATGTGTTTCATTTTTTATAACTATTCATCAGCATCAAATATCTATTTATTTAGCCTTGTATGACAACTTTACGCCTTTCAATTTTGATCCCCATCTTACTACTGATAAACGCCTGTTCAAACTCCGGCAATTCGTCAGACACAAAATCGACCAATGAATTTCCCGTTACACAAGTCATTCGCAAGGATACTGTTCTGTTTCACGAGTATGTGGTAGATGTACACGCCATCCGAAATGTAGAAATACGCGCGCGCGTTCAGGGATATCTCGATTATATCTATGTGGATGAAGGCCAATTGGTAAAGGCTGGGCAATTGCTCTTTAAAATCAATGATGAAGAGTACAAGGCAGAGGAGGCCAAGACCAAAGCGGCTGTGCATAGCGCCATCGCGGAGGAACAAGCCATGCAATTGGAAGCAGAGCGAGTATCTATTTTGGTAGAAAAGAACGTGGTCTCTCAAACCGAATTGCGTTTAGCCAAAGCAAAAGTAGATATGGCCAAAGCAAAAGTGGAAGAAGCAAAAGCTCATTTGTTACAAGCAAACATACGCTACGCCCACACAAATATTAAAGCCCCCTTTGATGGCGTGGTGGATCGTCTTCCATTTAAAATCGGAAGTTTAATCAATGAAGGGCATTTGCTTACTACGCTTTTCGATTCAAAATTTGTTTACGCCTACTTCCGTGTTTCAGAAAAAGAGTATCTGGAATACATCAAAAGTCACCCAGATGATCGCAGATCAAATACAGTCGAGCTAATCCAGGCAGATGGAAACAAACATCAGCAAATCGGTAAAATAGAAACTTTAGAGGGCGAGTTTGATACCTCTACAGGCACCATCGCATTTCGGGCGAAGTTTCCCAATCCACAACTTATTTTAAAACATGGCTCTAGCGGAAAGGTACGCCTCTCCAACAGTATTGAAAATGCTTTGATGATTCCTCAAAAAGCGACCTTCGAGATACAGGACAAGACATATGTTTATTTAGTAGACGCAGATAACAAATTGAGAGTAAAAGGTTTTGTGCCCGGAGCACGTCTTTCTCATTTTTATATTGTGGATTCAGGATTGCAGGAAGGTGACCGCATCATCTATGAGGGCATCAAAGACGCACGGGATGGGATGCTGATAAAACCTTCCAATATATCTGGCGATAGTATTTTGATAAAATTAGTTTCCGGAAAAATGAAACTAACCTTCTAGAATTCTTTATCAAAGTTAAAATTTAAGCCCAAGTTATGTTCAATAAATTTATCGAAAGGCCTGTTCTTTCGCTCGTAATTTCTCTTTTCATTACGCTGCTTGGTCTGCTTGCGTTGATCGACCTTCCGATCACCCAGTTTCCAGATATAGTTCCTCCAACCGTTACGGTTACCACAAGTTATACTGGTGCAAATGCGGAAGTTGCTTCGAAAGCTGTTGTTACAACTTTAGAACGTGCCATCAACGGAGTGCCTGGAATGACCTACATGACTTCCGTTTCTGGAAATGATGGCACAAGTTTAATTCAAGTATATTTTAAAGTAGGTACAGATCCCGATCTTGCCAATGTCAATGTTCAGAACCGCGTGTCTACCGTATTGGATGAACTGCCCGAAGAAGTAATCAAAGCAGGTGTAAGTGTCGAGAAAGAGGTGACCAGTATCCTGATGTACCTGAATCTATTAAGTGACGATCCAACAGCAGACGAAAAATTCATTTACAACTTTGCCGACATCAACATACTGGCTGAACTAAAACGTATCGAAGGCGTTGGCTATGCTACTATTGTAGGGGCGCGTGAATATTCAATGCGTGTGTGGCTGAAGCCAGATCGGATGGCAGGCTATGGTATTTCTACCGATGAAATTATTCAGGCTATTCGAAATCAGAATATTGAAGCAGCCCCTGGAAAATCAGGCGAGAG
>JANOQK010000174.1:0-7570 GCA_031414855.1 Bacteroidia bacterium
AAATATCCGGGCTACTTTGATTATTACTACGATGAAAAACAAGATAAAATCTTCCTGGTGATTGATAAATTCAATACTGAATTTCTATATGTAGAGGGGTTAACAGCCGGAGTAGGCTCCAATGATATTGGCCTTGATCGCAATCAATTAGGTGGAGAAAAGGTTGTTAAATTTGACAGGCGAGGGCCAAAAGTTTTGCTGACAGAGCTAAACTACGATTACCGGGCTATCAGCGAAAATGAAGCCGAACGCAAGGCCGTTGAAGAAGCGTTTGCACAATCTGTGCTTTGGGGATTTACTGTTGTTACCGAGGAATCCGGAAAAGTACTGGTAGACGCAACGGACTTTTTGATTCAGGATGTGCATGATGTTGTTGGGTCGCTTCGCAGCAGTCAGCAAGGAAGTTACAGTCTGGACAAATCCCGTTCTGCTTTGTACCTGCCCCGCACCAAAAATTTTCCTGAAAATTCTGAATTTGAAGTGACACTTACTTTTACTGGCCAACCCGCTGGTGGATATATCCGAAGTGTTACCCCTACACCATCAAGTGTTACTATTCGCGAACATCACTCTTTTATTAAACTTCCAGATGGAAATTATAAGCCTCGCAAATTTGATCCGCGTTCAGGCTATTATGACATGTCTTACTTTGATTATGCAACACCTATCAATCAACCCATTGAAAAGAAATTTATAACACGCCATCGGTTGGAGAAGAAAGACCCAACCGCAGCGATAAGTGAACCGGTTGAACCTATTATCTATTACATGGACCCTGGTGCACCTGAACCCATTCGATCAGCCTTGATGGAAGGTACACAATGGTGGAACCAGGCGTTCGAAGCAGCAGGTTATAAAGATGCATTTCGGGTTGAAGTGCTTCCACCTGATGCTGATCCGATGGATGTTCGTTATAATGTGATCAACTGGGTGCATCGGTCAACCCGTGGTTGGTCATATGGAGGAGGAATAACAGATCCACGCACAGGCGAGATTATCAAAGGCCACGTGGTGCTAGGTTCACTTCGCGTGCGACAAGATTTTTTAATAGCAGAAGGATTACTGGCGCCATATGAAGAGGGCAAACCTGTTTCGAAAGAAATGGAACAAATGGCGCTTAATCGATTGAGGCAACTGGCTGCGCACGAAGTGGGTCATACCATTGGACTTGCACATGCCTATTCATCGAGTGCTGAGGAACGAGCTTCGGTGATGGACTATCCGCATCCTTTGGTAAAACTAACAAATGGCAAAATTGATTTGAGTGATGCGTATGATCTTAAGATAGGAGCCTTTGACAAAGTTTCGATTGCCTACGGCTATCAGGATTTTCCAGATGGCACTGATGAAGACAAAGCGTTGAATGATATCATTCAAAATTCTTTGAAGGCGGGTTTGACATTTTTATCGGATCAGGATGCACGTCCTCCAGGTGGTGCACATCCGTATGCTCACCTTTGGGACAATGGTAAAGATGCTTCCGATGAACTCAATCGCATGTTGGAAGTAAGAGCGATAGTTATGAAAAATTTCGGTGAGAATAATATTAAATCGGGTGCGCCAATGGCAACTCTGGAGGAAGCACTTGTGCCCATGTATTTCTTTCATCGTTATCAAACAGAAGCAGTTGCTAAAGTAGTAGGAGGTTTAAATTACCGTTATGCGTTGCGCGGAGACGGGCAGCCCATTGCGGAGATTGTATCGCCACAAAATCAAATCAAAGCACTTGAAGCCTTGATGAAAACAATTGACCCAACGGTACTATCGTTACCCGAAAATATTTTGAAAATTATTCCGCCTCGTCCGTTGGGGTATTCACGCCATCGTGAAGTGGTGAAAGTGAGAACAGATCTTACTTTCGATCCGTTGGCAGCAGCGGAGAGTGCTGCTGACATGACGATTGGGTTAGTACTTCATCCAGCCCGCGCAGAAAGACTCGTTCAGTATCATGCCCGTGATGCCAGAATGCCAAGCCTAGAGAGCATGATGGATCGTATGATCGCTTCTACTTTTAAATCCGCTGCAAAAACCGGTTATGAAGGTGCAGTTCAGATCACTGTGAACAACGTGCTACTCAATAACATGTTGAAGCTAGCCGTGAACAAGGATGCATCCACGCAAGTGAAAGGTATTGCTTCGCTTGAGGTTAGTAAATTGAAAGTATGGCTTGAAGCTAAAGTCAAATTGACTACAGATGAAGATTGGAAAGCGCACTATCTTTTTGCGTTAAAGCAAATTGGTAGTTTCCAGGATGATCCTGAAGAATTCAAAGTTGAAAGTTTATTTGCTCCACCTCCAGGAGCACCTATTGGTGATATGGATTGGGAGTTATGTGGAAATTAATAAGAGAAGATAACAGATTTAATTTTGATCCAGCCAGCGTTTTAAATTATCACTATCTACTTTACCATAATGCTCGCTCAAATAATCCAGAATTTCATTATGGATTTTTGAGGAGTCTTTTTCTGATGTGCCCAATGCCGCCACCAAAACATCCACTTCTGTTTTCACAGTGATAAGATCGGCTAGTGTAAACGATATGGAGGAAATTAATATAGATCCTTTATCGGAGTAGTAGTGTAGCACGGGAGTTTTGATTTCCGATTCATTAACTGATTTGCCATCAATTTTGAATAAATCACTTCGGTTAATGATCAACAAACTGTCAGGATTTATTTTAAGTTGTTTGTTAATTAGTTCTCCTTTGTATTGGTACTGGATAAAGAAAAATGCCTTCTCTGTGATTGGAAAACTTTGCCCGTTTACTTTGTATTGAAGTTCGGGCAATAGAAGAATTGGCTGGGAGAAAAAAGCCTTTAAGTCTAAAATGTTATTAAGACCCCCGCTGCGAGTACTTAGCCGTGTGCTGGCTGGGCTCAACGCATCTTTCACATAGCTCATCAGCTCATTTGATTTAGTCTGCTTCCCTGGTTTTAAAATAAACCTGCCCGACTTAGTGCTTACAACGGCCACGGCATCTGAAGGTGAAGAAAAAGTTAGTTGCTCATCGGCATTGACCACGTCTTTGGTTTTAATCAATGATCCTGTTTTATTTCTTTTTACGATACCCTTCACTTGAAGAACATAATAGTCCTGGCCAAACAAGGTTAGCGAAAAGGTAAGTGAAAACAGGAATGGTAAAATGGCTTTTGTGCTCATTGGTGTTTGATCTTAAATTTTTTCCGATAATCAATAAATTCAACTCCATATTCGACAAGGCTGAAATACAAGCTGATGATCAGTACATTTAAATGCACATCAAACAGTAAAAAGGAAAAAACAGACATCAGCAAAAGGAAGAAGGCATACTTCAGGTAATCAAAAAGGAATCCGCCCCAGCGGCTATTCTTTAATTTAATGGTCCAGCCGAAAGAGAAAACTTTGCTATTGACGAAGAGGACGTACGAAAACACACTATAGAAAGTAAAGAGGTACAGGAAGAACCAAAAACTGAGGTCGTTCCGGTTCTGTTTCAAATTCAGGTACGCATCAAGATGGATGAGTGGGCCAGCTGTGGTGCCATAAATTGTTTGGTGCATGTCGCTTTCAAGAAAATCGCCAACTACAACGATTTTGTTTTTTAACAGTTCAGCCGAAAGAGAATCGGGTAAGGCTAAAAAATTATTGAGGTGCATACTATTGTAACCCAATGTGTCGTCACGAAAAATATCATACTGACGGATAGGAAACTCGATGATAAAAGAATTGAGCGCAAGGTTGTTGTCTTTTTTGTATCCCCAAAAACTTTTCTCATATCGCCCATTGTCCAATGTTTGGTACATATCCAGAGCAATGGTCCGACAGGTATCGTATTGCAAGAATGAATACTTCAGAAAGTTCCCAAAATCGGAATCGTAATCAGAAAATGCCATAGGCACAGGTATAACAGGTTTGACAAATTCTCCATTTTGACGATGATATGGAAACCTTACATTCTTTGTTGACTGCACATTTGCTAGCAACACTGAATCATGCGGGGAGACATTCTCCAAAAAAATATCGCACACAATAAATTGATGATGATTGTAAAGAGACGTTCGCCTAAAAAAGTCCGCCAGACTTTGCCTGTCAGTAATGGTTTCGGTGCCGATTTCAAATCCATATTCATCTAACTTTGGCAGCAATGCTTTTTCATAGCTGGTATTGATAAGAAGAAAATTCTCTTTCGGTGGTTTATCTTCAATACCTAGCGCAATATTCTTAATGATAGATGACCAGGAGATGATCACACCCTCATCTTGATAGGTGTAGGGAAGGTTAAGCCAATGATAAGTAGCCCATATCAGCAAAAGTGTGTGTATGAACACGAGCAGGTAAGTGCGCCAATAGACAAATGATAACTTCATAGGTTGTAAGAATCACCAAATCCTAAAATCTCCTCTGATATTTTCGCTTCTGAATGTAGGCTGCTGCGCACCATTTGTAAGTTCTGGAACTGCTTTGTAGAGGTAATCTTTCAGTTCGGAGAGCATAATTATTCCATCTTTGTTGGCATCAGCTTCTTTGTTTTTCAAACCTTTCAACAAGCAATAGGTAAAGCCTCCATTATTCCATTCTTGTTTTTCCCCGGCTAACTCTGAGCCGCGTGCTGCGGAGATGATGGTGGCACCTGAATTCTTCCTTAAATCCGTGAACAAATATTTCATCAATTCAAATGAGTTTTCAAGTCCCGTTTTTTCCTGAATGGTTTTATCGCTGCCAGAGCGGAACACAATTCCTCCTTTTGTAGTATCTGTTTTTATGGTGACGCTCGAAACACTTTCTTTATCCACTTCCCCTGATTTGCATGCATCTATAAAAATCACTTTTTGGCGAGCAGCAATATTATCCAGTAGGCTGGACAGGTCATCATACGATAAACCATTTTCTTCCGGGTTGCTAAATTTACTGTTGTAGGTGAAGAGGAAGTAGTTATAATCCTTATCTGTATCCCCATGGCCTGCATAAAACAGAATGACAACATCATTGGGTTTTGATTTAGCAAGTTTTGCCCGCATATTTTTTACGTTTTGAGCACTCACGTTTTGATTGATTAGTGAGAAATTGTAGATGTTCGCAAACAAATCGCTTTTTGATTTGAACGCACCATCGATATCAAAAGCGTCTTTTGACGGATACGTCAGATTACGACCAGGATCCGTAATCCCTTCCTTGTATTCGGACACGCCAATTGTTATTACGTATAGATCTGGTTTAACTGATTCACCTTCGTAAAATATTTCAAAAGATTCGCGTTCACTTTCAATTCCCTTGTCGTTGACTACATAAGTGCTGACCAGATTTTGCCCATTTGTTAATTCGACATCTATATCTTTTTGAACGGTCGTTTGATTGAGGCCTTTTACAGAAATCCCTTCCGATCCAAAAACCGGCACATCGTTGATCAATACATGTATAGCTGATAAAATATTTTTTGGATCCGTAGCCGAAAGCGAATAACTAATTTTGGAATTTTGTGTGGAGGCCTCTTCAGGTAATTTACTCAAATTAAGTTCGGGGTTTGTCTGGGAAATCGCAATGTTATCTTCCGTCAGACCCATTTTGGAAATTCGTTTTTTGTAAGCATTGCGATATGCCTCAATTAATTCCGGTGAGCCATTTAATTTCTCTAGCACCAGGTCCGGGCGATTGAAGTTTATATCATACTGTTCGAATAGATATACTTTCTCACCGCTTACGAAGTGTATTTTCTGTATCGCGTCTTTCGATACATAATAGTTGTTGCCTTTGGTTACGGCAGCAAAATTTAGCGAGTCGGTTGTGACGTAGCTCGCGATTTCTTCACCTGTTTCCGGATTCCACAAACGGGATGTGCCGTCCATACTGCCACTGACCAGCAAACTCCCTTGTTTGTTAAACGCAATGGATTTGATATGCGAGCGATGGCCTTTGTATTCCCTCACCAAATTGCCGCTTGGAAAATCATACTCGTGAAGCCCACCATTGGAATTAGCGCTCACCAACCTCGAAGAGCCAGGCTTGAATTGTATGGCCTGCAAAAAGGCCGAGCCTGCGTTCACCGATTTTATTTCTTTGCCTGTGGCCGCATCAAAGACGGTGATGGCTTGGTACATACCAATTGATTTTCCCATTACTGTTCCTATTGTTTGCCCTTTTGCCTTGCCCCGGCTTAAATCTACCTTACCGTGCGCAACCGCCAGGTATTTATTGTTGCTGCTAATGGCCAAATGGGTTGCCCCCCGTTCGGAAACATTGATTTGAGCGAGCAGCTTTCCGCTGCCCACATCATATACTTGAACAGGGCCTTCATACCCTATTGCATACAACTTGGCATTATCTGACGAGGCGATGAGTTTGATGAGCCCGCCTGAATAATTAGCGGGAAGGCCATCAATTTTTAGGCGCTCCTTAAAGTCGGATGTGCCCCAAATCCTGATGGTGTTGTCTGCACTGGCGGTGGCCATCCATGAATTATCGGAACTGAAAGCAATGGACTTCACCGTGTTTGAATGCCCTCTCACCTCAGCTAGCTTTTCACCAGTCTGTCCATTTAATATTTCGACTTTCGTGCTCTTGGCCGACATCACATCGCCTTTGCCAGCCGAGCCGGTGAAGCCGGAAGGAACAGCAATAAATTTTAAGGCCGGACTAAAAAATATTTTACCTCCTGCCGTTGCATTAATTTTTTTGGTGGTGATTTGATTGATGTCCCAGTATCGAATCAGTGCGTAGTCTTTCGCAAATTTGGCTTCTATGGGATAGACCCCCGTCTCGTCAAACCCCAACTCATCGTTATACACATCAAGCCCTTTGAAGTCCCTTATTTTTTTTCCTTTCAGATTATACGTACAGATGAGTGGCAAATTGGTATAAAAATATTTTGAGTCGTTTGAGAACATGGCATAGTTCTGCTGGCTCAACGTGGGATACTCTTTCATGAAAGTAGAAATGGAAAGTAGCTCAACACCATGCGAAATATCCCACAACCGATAATTCCTATCATCGCAGGAAATAAGAAAATTTCCATCAGGGCTAATCTGCACATGGTTGGCGATTAAATCTTTGCCAGCACCTTTGAATGAAACGTTCTCCTCCCCCGATGATCCATTCCAAAGCGTGATGTTGTTATACATGGAACTGCTCGCGATGACATTATTGTTTCCATAGTCAACCGAAAAAACCGGGTCTTGATGCTTGCGCAATTGATGGGTTTCTTTTCCTTTGGCGACATCCCACACACGCACCACTTTATCCAGCCCACCGCTCACGAGATTTTTTCCATCAGGACTGAAATCAAGGCTGAGCACATAATCAACATGGCCGATGAGCTTTTTGATGAGTTTTCCCGAAGGCACTTCCACCAAACCAATCACACCATTCTTATCATAATTGCCCACGGCCAAAACATGGGCAACAGGACTGAAGGCAAGTGCTTTGAATGGTGCTGCCTGATTGATGAAGAGTGGGCATGAAAAATTTTCCACTTCGATATTATTGTCCAAATCCCATAGCCGTACTTCATACACCGAGGCGCTTGCCATGTACTTTCTGTTATGCCCCATGGAAACCACCATTGGCTGGATGAGCGTTTCATGGACAAATGATTTTA
>JANOQK010000175.1:0-2142 GCA_031414855.1 Bacteroidia bacterium
ACCAAAATGAGCTTCATGACCTTCTTTGTATGAATCAGGAACGATCACCTCCCATTCTTCCCTTAACTTCTTAATGTCTATCCCAGGATACTTTGCTTGAACTTGCTTCAGTTGCTCCGACAATATTTTTTCAAAAGTTGAAATATCGCCAACAGGCTGAATGTACAATGTTGGTTTATACTGTTGCTCTGCACCTTGCTTAATAATCAAATTTGCTTTTGTTCCGCGCATGATGGAGTAGTGTGTATCGCCAGTACCTTCCGGGGCTTTGTAATTCCAAATGACAGAAACTTTGGCGTGAACATTTTTTAGCTTGTAATTGATCTCTCCATTGGAATATACATTCAGGACACTATCGTTGACGATATCTTTTTTCAAGTAGTCTGGAAAGCCTTCCAGTTTAGTAATTGCTTTAAATTCACTTAACGTCATTTCTGTAGTTGTCCGCTTTGCACTGATGATCTGAATATCTTTTGTGTAATCCAATACTTGTTCAGGAAAACATTCCCACTGAACCAAGTCAACCAGATGCGTTGTGACATCCACAATTCCTTCGCCTTGTTGTGTGACATCCATGAACCAGGCCGGACGAGTAAGAACACTGCCAGAAACATATTTATAAAAATGATGCACACTTTCCTTAGTAACTGAAGGATTATCAGGAGTACCTTCTTCTAACGTTCCGAATACATCGGGCAACATAGAGAATTCTTTTTGGAGCATTGTTGTGATTTCAGAGCGCTCCGTCATGATATCGTATAACAATAAATCATTTTTCTTAGCGGTTTCAAATGCTCCCTTTAATGTTTCAAAATCTTTGCCTCCAATGATCATTGGCTTATCGGCCAAAACATGGAAACCATTCTCCAATGACTTGGCTATATATTCGGTCTTTTTCTGATTATTGCCCGAAAGCACAACTACGTTACCTGCTTTTTCTTCGAGCATTTTTTCAAAGAAATCATCACCCGTATAAACCTCCTCCTTCCAATTCGTTGGTTGTTCTGTTCTTGAATTGAAGGCCTCTATCCTACCGAGATGAAGTTTAACATCTGCACCTTCTGGCGAATAAACATGTACAACAGAATCGACATTGTCATACATGGACTTTTGAACTAATGCCGCATGAAAATGACCAGGGTCTAGCGTTACAATATGAAAAGGTTTCTTTTCTTCCACAGGAGTTGAGGATTGACAGGAGATTAGAAATAGAAAAAAGCTACTAGCTACTAGCTTCAAGCTACTAGCTGATACCCGACTACGTTTAAGATAAAACATGTGATATTGAAACAGGTTGAATATTGATATTGATTACAAAATACCGTAGGGAGCTCGTTGAGGACGTGATAACATTTTATTTGCCTCCTCATCGTTTTTAAATTTCTCTTTGGCCGGATCCCAATACACTTTTCTATCCAGCTTCATTACGATATGATGAACCAAACAAGCGGAACAAGAACGATGTGCTTCCTCTACTGGTGCGATGTTAGGTTTCTTATCCCGAATGCTTTCCAACCAATTGCCATGATGATCCTTGCTAACCATAAAATGAAACTCATTTGGTCCGATCACCGACTTAATAATCTTTGGGTCACTTGCATCAAGTGGCTTAGTGCCGTCTGAATTGCTTACCGGATCGCTTGCCGTTGCTTGGTAATTGCCACGTGTCACAAATATCCAACCTTCGCTTCCTTCATACTTAATGCCATTGGGCAGTTCATTACTCACCACCATCTTTACACCATTGGCATATAAAGCTTCGGTTTTAAAAATGCCATGCACATCCCACAATCCTTTTGTAGGGAAATCAGCATGACCCCATACTTCAACAGGACCTGAACGTTCCATACCCATGCCCCAATGAGCGGAATCTATATGATGAGAACCCCAGCCTGTAATCATACCAGCTCCAAACTGTTCGCAACGCAACCAACCTGGTCGATCATAATCTTTTTGAGGATGCACTCTTTTTTCTGTATAATAAACATCAGGGGTTGATCCCAACCACATATCGTAGTTGAGGTTTGTAGGAATAGGCATCTCAGCTTCTTCATCTCCGGAAGGATCACCAGGCAAACCAACATACACCGTTTTCAATTGGCCAATGCGCCCATTGCGAACTAACTCGGCTGCATAGCGAAA
>JANOQK010000176.1:0-19219 GCA_031414855.1 Bacteroidia bacterium
TTTTAGATGAGCTTGGTAATCCAACGGGTATTTTTAACGAACGTGCCCAGGGATTAATTGGTAAATTTATTCCGGATGATACAGAGGAGACGGATTCACAAGCGTTAGAACTTGCCATGGCTGCCTGCTTGCGAAATGGAATTACGAGTTTCCACGATGCTGGCGTCACACGCGAAAATATTAGTCTTTTTAAAAAGTTTAAGTCAGAAGGCAAGCTACAGACTAGATTGTATGTAATGCTCACTGGGTTTGATCGTGAATTGGTTTATGAATGGCTTCGGCACGGACCGGAAATTGATTCTGCCAATTTACTTACCATACGTTCCATAAAACTCAATTGCGATGGCGCATTAGGCTCAAGGGGTGCATGGCTACTTGAACCCTATACAGATCGCAATGATTTTTTTGGGATGGCAACGCTATCGATGGATACTGTAGCAAAGACTTCAAAGGAAGCGCTTCAGTCAGGGTTTCAGGTGTGTTCTCATGCTATTGGAGACAGGGCAAATAAGGAAATACTTGATCGATATGAAATCGCGTTTAACGAAAATCCAGAGAAATCAATTGATCATCGCTTTCGCATTGAACATGCACAACATCTTCATCCTGATGACATTCCAAGATTTGGAAAGCTTGGAGTAATTCCCGCTATGCAGGCTATTCACATGTCATCTGACCGCCCCTGGGCAATTGATCGCTTAGGTGAGAAAAGGATTAAGGAGGGTGCTTACATGTGGCAATCACTTTTGAAGTCGGGTGCAAAAGTCATCAATGGAACGGATGTGCCGGTTGAGCCCATTAATCCGGTAGCAAGTTTTTACGCATCTGTGAGCCGTAAAACCCTAATGGGTGAACCCGAAGGTGGCTATGAGCCAGAAGAGAAAATGACTCGCGAACAAGCGCTTACTTCCTATACGTTGGACGCTGCCTATGGTGCTTTCGAAGAAAAAATAAAAGGTTCGATTCAAATTGGAAAGCTCGCTGACTTCACTGTTTTCTCGGATGACATTATGACAATTGATGAGAAAGAACTCTTAAAAACAGAGGTTGTGATGACCATCTTGGGAGGAAAAGTGCTTTTCAAAAAATAGTAAAAAAAAGCCCCCTGATTGTCTCAGGGGGCTTTTTTGGGTATGCTGAAGAGCTACATCACTTGACGAACTTATGAGCTCTTTCCATTAACATATTGCGGTCGGCTGTAATACTAGGGTCGCTGTAAATGCGGGATGACAGCTCTGCTACTACACCCTTCTTATATCCAAGCTTTTCAGCTATTTGTTCGCAAAAATGAATCTCGCTTTTAAAAACCTGACCATCGCTCTTCATCAGCTGAATTAAATAGTATAGATTTTCAAATTTTTGATCTTCTGCTAAGGTGGAGAGATCTCCTATAGGTTGTGGAGCCCTTAACAATTGATCAATTTCTTCTTTAGACAAGCCATTGGCTTTGCCAATCATGTGAATAACTTTGGCTTCCTTGTCGGCTACTTTGCTATCGCTAGCTGCCAGGTTAATCAAAACGTTAAGTTGTTGTTTGATCATAAAAAAATTATTATTTGTACAAAATTAGGTGGTTTGCTATCGAAATTTAACGAAAAAACGGAGAAAACATACACTGATCAAAAAAAAACGCTCAATGATTGCTTTTTGCAAGCAACCCTTATTTTCATACCCGGTCTTTACAACAAAATCTAAAATAATGAAAGTAATCGTATCGGTGTTAATGGTTTTTGCCTTTGCCGGACTTGCCTTGGCGCAGGAAAGTGAGACTAGATCAGTTGATTCTTTTCGAGGAATAAAATCAAGCGAAGCAATTGATGTGTATTTGAAAAAGGGAACGAAGGAAAGCGTAAAAGTGGAAGTAACAGGTATAAGGCTATCGGATGTGTTGACGGAAGTCTCAGGAACTAATTTAAGAATTCATAGACGCGAAGGAAATTACAGAAACAGTAATACGGTCAAAGTGTACGTGACCTATGTAAATCTTGAAAGAATTTCAGTGAGCTCTGCTTCCAATGTTTTTTCGGAGAACCCTATAAAATCTTCTTCCATGGAGATCAATATCTCAAGTGCCGCATCTGTTGAAGTAAGCCTTGATGTCGACCACTTAACGGTAGATGCTTCAAGTGCAGGTGATGCTGTATTGGCAGGGAAGGCAAACACATTTGAAGTAGAAGCTAATAGTGCTGGTGATATTGATGCCTATGCGTTGGAAAGTTTGGTGGTTCGGGCAAGTGCAAATAGCGGGGGCAGTGCAAAAGTAACAGTAACAAAAGAACTTGATGCCCAGGCAAATAGTGGTGGAAGTATTCGATACCGAGGAAGTCCTACCAAAACGAATACCGATTCAAACAGCGGGGGATCGGTTAAAAAATCAAATTGACTACTAGAATCAACAATTAACCCGTTTAACTGACGGGTTATTTTCTTACTAATACTCGGCTTGATTGCAAGGACTTTCCGTCTTGCTTATTTCTCTCCCAGTTAAGCTGAGCCACATTGAAATTTTTGATATACGAAGCATCTGATGTATAGATCGTAGTCCAGATAGCTTTCTTTACTTTAAAGTTTATCATAACTATTCTTTTCGCTATAAGACGAAAAACTTGGTGATTTAGTTTACGAATATCCTCTTTTTTATGAAGAGGCAGGCTAATAGGGGCCTTTCTATAGGAATTATGAGGCTTGTTATTACAATAATTTGAAAAGCCACGGTTGATTTTGCCTGTCGCGCTTTCTGATAGTATCAATGCAAACGTTCGAGAAACCATAATTCACAAAAGGTTTAATATTTTATTAAAAATTGGGTAATAATTTACCCTCATTACTAAAATATTCTACTATTTTTGGCGCTAACACCACTAAAAATAAACCACTATGGCGCAATTACGATTTGATGCTTTAAAGAAACTAAACGAACGGCCCAAAATTCATGTCGATGCTACCTCACCTAACATCTCCAAACTTTTTGGCGAGTATGTGTTTGGCATGGAAGAAATGAGGGCCACATTAGCTCCTGCTGTTTTCAAGAAGGTAAGCAATGCCATTAAGAATCATGAAAAAATTGATGAGACCACCGCTGATGCAGTTGCATCTGCAGCCAAGTCATGGGCCATTGGAAAAGGAGCTACCCATTTTACGCATTGGTTCCAGCCTATGACGGGCGGAACAGCTGAAAAACACGACTCATTCTTTGATGCCCTTTCGGGAATCGAAAAATTCAAGGGAAGTGAATTAGTACAGCAAGAACCAGATGCTTCTTCTTTTCCTAGCGGAGGTATAAGAAGCACATTTGAAGCTCGTGGTTATACCGCATGGGACCCGACTTCCCCTATGTTTTTATATGGCAAGACATTGAGTATTCCAACTATTTTCGTGTCGTACACAGGCGAAACTCTTGATACGAAATCGCCTCTTTTAAAGGCACTCAAAGCAGTGGACTTAGCAGCCACTAAAGTGTGTCAGTTATTTGACAAGGATATTCAACACGTAGTTGCTTCTCTTGGTGCTGAACAAGAGTATTTTGTTGTTGACAAGGCACTTTTTAATGCCCGCCCTGATCTTGTAATGGCAGGCCGTTCAGTATTTGGACATGCCCCAGCTCGTGGCCAGCAATTGGAAGATCATTATTTTGGAACAATTCCTCCACGTGTTTATGACTTCATGCGCGATTTTGAGATTGAAAGCTGGAAACTGGGTATACCTGTTCGTACACGTCACAATGAAGTTGCTCCAAGTCAGTTTGAAGTAGCGCCATTATTTGAAGAAGTGAACGTAGCCAACGATCATAATCAATTGATGATGGACGTGATGAGTCGCGTTGGTGAGAAACACAACCTAAAAATACTTTTTCATGAAAAACCTTTCGCGGGTTTAAATGGAAGTGGAAAACATAATAACTGGTCGCTTATTACGGATACTGGTGTAAACTTGTATGCTCCAACCAGTTCAGCAAAAGATAACTTGTTGTTCTTGGTTTTCTTTATCACAACGATCAAAGCGGTACATGAACATGGCGATTTATTAAGAGCAAGTATTGCAACAGCGGCCAACGATTTCCGTCTTGGAGCCAACGAAGCACCTCCAGCAATCATGTCTGTATTCATTGGTTCTCAAATGACTGCCGTATTGGATGAATTAGAGAAGAAGGGTAATGTGAAGATCGAGAAGGGCGACAATATGTATATGAAATTAGGTATTGATCAGATACCTGAAATTATATTGGATGCAACGGATCGTAATCGCACTTCACCATTTGCATTCACCGGAAACAAATTTGAATTCCGTGCTGTAGGTGGAAGCGACAATTGCGGAACACCGATGACAGCTCTTAATCTTATTGTGGCAGACCAGTTGGATAAATTCCATGATGCTGTTACTAAGGATATCGAGAAAGGAACCGAAAAGCGTATTGCGATCGTAAATGTGTTGCGCAAATACATTAAAGAATCGAAAGATGTTCGTTTTGAAGGTGATGGATATTCTGATGAATGGGTGAAAGAGGCAGCTAAGCGTGGGTTAGGCAACGTAAAAAATATGCCTCGCGCTGTGGATGCCTTCCTGTCAAAGAAATCTCTTGAGCTTTTTGAAAAGCATGGTGTGATGAGTCACAAGGAAGTGGAGGCAAGAAACGAGATCAAACTAGAGAGCTATATCAAGAAAGTGCAGATTGAGGCTCGCGTGATTGGAGATCTTGCCATGAACCACATTATCCCTACAGCTATTGCCTATCAGAATAAATTGATAACCAATGCAAATGGTCTGAAAGGACTTGGAGTTGACAATAAAGCTGTAGTCAATACGATTAAGGATATTTCAGAACACATTGAAGTAATTAAGACGGGTGTTAGTTCAATGGTGGATGAGCGTAAGCGCATCAACAAAATGACGGATACACACAAGCGTGCTTATGCGTATTGTGATGATATCAAAGAGAAATACTTTGATAAGATCCGCGATTCAGTAGACAAGCTGGAATTGCTTGTGGACGATGAAGATTGGCCATTGGTAAAATACAGAGAGATGCTTTTCTTAAGATAATAGCCATAATCTAATCCTGTAAACTGAGCCGGTTGTAAACGTACAGCCGGCTTTTTTATTGACTTGATAAAGCAGAAGGATGGCTTTGCAACAATTCAAAGATGGCGTTATTTATTAGTTCAGGATTTGACCATGGCACAAAGTGATCCATGTCATCTTTCAAAACCACCTTCAACCGTGCATTCACGATCATCTTCTTTGCGAAGTCTGCATTTTCAGCAGGCACCAGGCTATCTTTCTTTCCCTGAATCACTATGGTGGGCTGTGTGATATTTTTCCAAAGTGGAAGCATCTCTTGAAGCTCTGGTTTTAACTGATAGATTTCATCATTTGAAGCACGCATAGACCGCGGCAATATCCATTTAAGAAAAGGAGTGGAAAGAGGTGCTCGAAACCAGGTTTCATTCGGCTCTAGTTCCGGATCAATTGATCCGGCAACAATGATCAATCCATCAATCAGTTCAGGATAATCTATTGCCATTCGGGCAATCAATGGCCCACCCAATGAATGGCCTACCAGAATAACAGACCTTTTGCCTTTATTGACTTCCAACATTGGTTTGAGAAAAGCAGCTTGCTTTTGCAGAGACGGCTCGGCATTCCCGAAGTTTGACGAACCAAACCCAGGTCTATCCACTGTGATAAGTTGTGTTCTTTTTAGTAGTGCTGTATCGGCAAGAAAATCAATGAATGCACTTAGCGAACCAGGAGAACCATGTACGAAAATTACCAAGGGAAGACTTTCATCACCCGCTTTTACATAGGTGATTACTCGTTTGCCAATTTCATAGGAATGGAATGTTCCCTTCGTTTCCTTATTTGCAAAGAAAGTGTCAATCTCTGATTGGCTCATTCGGAATTGCATGCAGGAATCCATTAAGAAAAGAACTCCAAAGAAAATGAAAAGCGTAATGATCCACTTACGGGATATGATCCACCAAGCGCTCATGATGAGGTTACTGTATGTTTAAGATCTTTTTGTACTGAGCTGAGTTATTCAAAACTTCAATAGACTTTTTTACCTCCTGATCGTATTTGAAAGCCACCTCCACGGCACCCTTCTCAAGATAGTAACGAGATGCAATATCTTCTTCCAGAAGTAATTTGATCTGATCTTTGAAAGTGGTTAAATCATTTTTTCGTGTGTCGGCAAGTTTTGAAGAGATTTGATCAAGTTGGATTTTTAGATCGGTATAGTATCTTTCTTTTTTGGCTTCATTAGTAAACAGCGCGAGTCGTTTTTCCAGTTCTGAACGATAATTGTAAGGTTTATTTTTCATCCAGTTTACAAATTCCTGATATTCCTGATCTGTCAAACTAAATTCTGTTGCTATTGGCAGCGTTGGATGCTTAGCCGCAAAGATGGTGGCGTAATCGAAAAGATGGCCGTTCACATAAAGTGTTTGCGTAATGGCTGCAGGTTCTGATACGGAAATCAAGATATCTGGATCAATACCTCCACCATCAAAAACAGTTCTTCCCTTTGACGTTTTGAATTCTTTTTTGAGCGAATCCGGTATAGATTCTACACTTCCATCTTCCCTGCGATGAGAGTAATCTAATACTTGAATACAACGGCCTGTAGGTGTATAGTATTTAGCGGTTGTGATTTTAATTTGAGAATTATAAGAGAGGGGACGGCTTAATTGAACCAGACCCTTTCCATATGATTTCTCGCCAATCACGATAGCACGGTCGTAATCTTGCAATGTTCCAGCAACAATTTCAGAAGCAGAAGCACTGCCACGATTAATCAGCACCGCCACGGGAATTTCAAGATCAGTAGGATTATTCAACGTCTCGTAGTGAATGTTGCTGTCTTCCACTTTGCCCTTTGTTGTCACTACCTTTTTTCCTTTTGGAATGAAGATGTTACAAATGTTTACAGCTTCGAAAAGCAATCCACCCGGATTGCCTCTCAAATCGAGGATAATACTTTTTGCTCCTTTTTCTTTTAATGAAATCACGGCATTTTTTACTTCTTTGCCTGCCTCCGGTGTAAAGTCGGATAGCTGAACAAAACCAACATCAGGGCTCACCATTCCATAGTAAGGAACGTTACTGACTTTAATTTTTTCTCTTTTAAAATCAAGCTTAATTGGCTGTTCAATACCAATTCGTTTCACAGTTAAGCTGACAGACGTGCCTACCTGGCCGCGCATTAAATGATTGGCTTCTTCTTGTGTGATTTTTGATAGATCAACTTCATCCAACTTAATTACTTCATCGCCAATTTTCAATCCGTTTTTGAAAGCTGGGTATCCTTCATAGACAAGAGTCACCACCGTTCTGTCACCAATCTCGCGGGTTACCGCGCCAATACCACCGTATTGGCCAGTATTCATCGTACGATAATCCTCCACCTCATCCTCGGCTATGTAATTGGTATACGGGTCAAGGGAATTTAACATGGCGTCAATGCCAGTGCGAATAAGTTTGTTTGGATTGATTTCATCTACGTAAAGTGCATTTACCTCTTTGAAAAGGGAGGCGAAAATGTCCAGGTTCTTTGCGATTTCAAAATAGCGCTCTGCTGGCGGTATGAAAGAAAGCAGACCCAATACGATAAAAGGCAGCGAGAATAGTGCGATCTTCTTCTTCATTCGGAATGATTGTATTTTCGAAGTAACGAAATGTACTCCGTTTTGTTTTGACGCAAAGTTACCTGAATTATTTTGTTGTTAGGTGCCAATTATGTAAGAGGGTTTTCCTAAATTCGGTTTCCTAAAAAATCCAAAAGTTATGATAAAGCCGAATCGCGCCCTGTGGGGCTTCGTCCTGGTTATTTCTCTTTTCTCCTGCGCCAAGCAAGGAAACTACGAAACAAAGACTGCTGAGAGTAATGGGTATAGTTACGAATATGTGACAAACGATCTGCTCAAAGTCAGAATTTACACCCTTAAGAACGGCCTTAAAGTCTACTTAAGCCAATATCAGGCTGAACCACGACTGCAAACTCAAATCGCAGTAAAAGCCGGTGGTAAGAATGATCCAGCTGAAACAACTGGACTGGCACATTATCTGGAGCACATTTTGTTTAAAGGCTCTTCGGATTTTGGTACCATGGATTGGGCAAAAGAAAAAGTTTATCTGGATAGTATTGAACACATGTTTGAGCATTACCGTAAGCTTGCAGATTCGGTGGAACGCAAAAGCTATTACAAGCTTATCGACCAGGTTTCAAATGAGGCTTCGAAACTTGCGATTGCGAATGAATATGATAAGATGGTTTCAGAAATTGGAGCTAGAGGCACGAATGCTTATACAACGGAAGACAGAACGGTATACATAAACGATATACCATCCAATCAGATGGAAAATTGGATCAGAATTGAATCAAACCGATTTAGACTAATTGTGCCACGTTTGTTTCACACCGAGTTGGAAACAGTTTACGAAGAAAAAAACAGAAGCCTGGACAATGATTACTGGAAAACGTATGAAGCAACGGCAGAGAGTATATTTAAAAAGCACCCCTACGGAACACAAACCGTTATCGGAACAATTGATCATTTAAAAAATCCTTCTATTACCAACATCAAAAACTATTTTAATACTTACTATCGCCCCAACAACGTGGCGATTTGTTTAAGCGGTGACCTTGATTATGATAAAACCATAGTGCTTATCGATAAGTACTTCGGTGATTGGCAGGCAAATGAACAGTTGCCGGTATGGACTAAAATTCAGGAAGATCCAATTACTGAGCCACGGATCACAGAAGTTTATGGCCCGGATGCAGAGTGGGTTAACATAGGTTTTCGATTTGACGGCCGCAGCAGCAATGAATTTAAACTGTTGCGCCTTTGTGATATCATTCTTTCAAACTCGCAGGCAGGATTGATTGATTTGAATCTTAAGCAGCAACAAAAAGTATTGGATCCGTACAGCACTGTCAATGATTTGAATGACTATTCCATTCATCTTTTTAATGGTAAACCGCGTGAAGGACAGACCCTTGAACAAGTAAAGGATCTTTTGTTGGGACAAATTGAGTTGTTAAAGAAGGGAGAGTTCGAAGATTGGTTAATCGATGCGGTGATTAATGACCTTAAGAAAAACCAAATTCAACAATCTGAGCGTAACTATTCTCGTTCAGATGCCCTCGTAACAGCCTTTACAAACAACATTCCGTGGAGTGAATATGTGGACGGTGTGGAGTCCTTGAGAAAATTTAAAAAGGAGGATATCGTAAAGTTTGCCAAGGAGCACTATGGAAACAACTACGCGGTGGTGTACAAGCGAAATGGTAAAGATCCGAATATTAAAAAGGTGACCAAACCAGAAATTACCCGCGTAAGCCTAAACAAAGAATCCAAATCACCTTTTCATGAAGAATTATTAAAAAACAAACCAGAGAAATTGACTCCGGTGTTCATCGACTATGATAAGGACATTCAGAAACTCGCGATAAATAAGAATGTACAGGTACTCTACACTCCCAATAAGGAAAATGAATTGTTTACGCTTTACTATCTATCAGAAGTGGGTACCAATCATGATCCTACTTTGAAAATGGCCATCGAGTATTTGCAGTATCTCGGTACATCTGAGGTAACCGCTGAAGATTTTAAGAAGGAGCTTTATAAACTAGGATGCAGTTTCGGAGTGTTTGCAGCGGAGGATCAAACTTATATTTATCTCAACGGCCTTAGTGAAAATATGGATAAGGCAGTTCAATTATTTGAAAAACTTTTATCGGATCCAAAGCCTGATGAGGCAGCGCTTAAGAATATGATTGACGGTGTCTTTAAAACCAGGGAAGACGTGAAGAAGGATAAGTATGCTATTCTCTATGAAGGTTTAATTAGCTATGGTTTGTACGGGGCCGAGTCACCTTTTACAAATGTGCTTACTAATAAACAACTGCGTGAACTGCAGCCGGAACAACTGACAACGATGATCAAGGGCTTCACGCAAACAGAGCATAAGATTCTTTACTATGGGCCAAAGAAGGGTGAGGAGGTAGTGGCTTCTTTAAATAAACTTCATGCGTTACCTGACAAATTGAATCCTGCTCCAGCTCCAATAGATTTTACCATAAGAGACATCACATCGCCAACTGCCTATTGGACGAATTATGATATGGTGCAGGCCGAGATTATTTTCTTGACGAAAGGTCCTGCGTTTGATAAAGCGCGGATTCCTGCCAGCCGTATCTTCAATGAATATTTTGATGGAAATATGAGTTCGCCAGTATTTCAAGAATTACGTGAGGCTCAAGGTCTCGCATACTCCGCTTTTGCTTACTATGGCGAAGCGGACAAACCATCTGGTAATGACTTCTTTTACGGATATGTTGGTACGCAAGCTGACAAGCAGGTAGATGCTATGAAAGGCTTAAGTAATCTTATAAAGAATTTTCCACGTTCTGAGAATGGGCTTGAAGTTGCCAAAGGTGCACTAATGAACCGCATTGAAAGCTCGCGCATCACTAAAACCGGAATTTTATTTAATTACCTGGACGCCCAACGAAAAGGAATTGATCATGATATCCGCAAAGAAATCTATGAGGAAGCAAAGATTGTAACGCTCGATGAGGTTCAAAAATTTCAGGAACAGTACCTGAAGGATGCTGAGTATAATGTCGTGCTGTTGGGAAATAAAGACAAACTAAACTTTAAAGATTTGCAAAAATATGGCAAAGTACAGGAGCTAACGCTGGATGAATTGTTTGGTTATGAAAAGGTACAGAAGATCAATATTGAAAAACCGAATCAGTAATTGGCGCATAGCATACCTCAACTATTTAGACCAGGCGTTTCTTAAAAACCTTAACCAATTTCCACCCATTACATTTTCGATGTTGGTCTGATTATATCCACGTTGCGAAAGCAGCGTGGATATTTTTTGTAAATCGGCAATGGTCTCAATATCAAAAGGGCTTTGTTCTTTACCAAAAGCACCATCCAGATCGGAGCCAATGCCAATGTGCAAAGCATTACCAGCAATCTGACAGATATGATCATAGTGGTCAATCAGTTTGTTAAGATCACAATTCATTTCTTTGGGAGTGGATTTTCGCTTGACCCAACCGGGCACCATCATCCACGCATCCATTACCCCGCCAATCACGGCACCGCGCTCAATAAGTACTTTGATCATATCATCGCTTAGCTGGCGATTGTGATCTACCAGCGCTCGACAGTTGTGATGACTTGCCCAAAGATTTCCATTGAAATGATCGAGGGCTTCCCAGAAACTGTCATCGCATAGATGAGTAACATCCAAAATGATATGGAGGCGTTCTATTTCTTTCAGTAGTTCTCTTCCGATTGTACCTAAGCCACCGGTTGCATTTGTTCCTTGTGCATATCTTCCAGGTCCATAGTGTGCAGGACCAATGGCGCGAAGACCTTGTTGGTACGATTTTTCAAGATGCTTAGGCGTGATAATTGAATCGGCTCCTTCCAGACTTAGGAGGTAACCAATTGCTTTTTTTGTGGAAGTACTTTTATTCCAATTTGAAAGGTGAGTGTCAAGAGTTTTTAGATCTGTTATGGGAGTAAGTTCGCCAGCTTCTTCCATGGCTTTGTACCAAGCAAGTTGTGCTTGTGTTTGGGCCCAGGCTTGTTCGGGAGAGTTCCATCCTGGCAGTGGATTATCCAGAGCAACGTACCGTGCTATCTGAGTAGCTACAACCAATCCAACATTTCCTTTTCTGAGTTCTTCAAAGTTGACCACACCATTTCCACGATCTGGTTTGTCAGTCAGGTCTTTTTCGCGCGCGCGAATTTCTGAAATGGGCCGTGTGTAATCACGGTTCCATTCCATGGCATTCATGCTTAGGTCGAGGTGGGCATCTACGATAAAGTTAGGCATCGGTTAATAGTTAATTGTTAAAAGTTAATCGTGGCTTCGTGATTGCTAAATGGTTGTGTCTACCTTTAACTATTAACGGTTTTCGATTAACGATTTTAGACAGAGATTTTTCTTTTTCTTGCTAGAATATTCCAGCTTCCTGTGATTCGATTGTTTTCAGCTACCGCAACGGTTTCATGCAAGGCAACTGTTGGGCAGATGTGAAATGGAACGCCATACAAGACATCTCCTACTTTATATGAATTTCCCGCCTCTGCTTTTAAGATAAGATGTTCTTCACTGTGGCCTACAGGTTGTAGTTCGGGTGCATTTAAAAAGTATACTCTGTTGTTCAATGGATTTTCTGAAGCAACGGCTTTATGACCAAGGTCAATGCAAATTGTTTCTTCATCAGGCTTGGAAATAATTCGAGTGACTAGCACTGCACCGAATACAAAATGCTGTTCACCAAATTTTTTATGATAGCCATAATCCCAAAAAATAAATGTACCCGGACTGCATTCAATGTTCTTTCTCTTAGCGTGAATGGATATGGTAGTGTTCCCTCCGGTTACAATGCTTGCTAAAATACCAGTTTGTTTTAGAATGTCTTGTTGCAAGGCATCCACGCGTGCGAATCCTTCATCAGAACCTTTTGTTCGGATTGTAAAATCTGGATCGTTGTGATGACCATCATAAGCGTGAAGCCCAATAGGAGTAAGTCCTTTCATGGATTGGCAATGGAGAAAAAGTGGAAGAGCTTTTTCAGGAACAATGCCCGTCCGGTTCATACCTACATTTAAATCAAGAAACACCTTGATGACAACGCCATGTTTTTCTGCAGTTGTCGATAGTTCGGATGCTGTTGCCTCATTATCAATGAGGCAAGCAAATTGAGTGGATGGATATTTTTTGATTAACTGACTCAATCGAACACCTCGCGGACCAATTGCTTGATAGGCTAATAGAACATCCGGAGCACCTATCATAGCAAGCATTTCTGCCTCAGCAATAGTAGCGCATTTGAATTTCTTAATCCCTGCATCCATCATCAACTTGCATACTTCAGGGCACTTATTTGTTTTCACGTGCGGACGAAGTCTGGTTGTGTCGGGCACAAATGCTTTGAGAACACGAAGGTTTTCTTTGATCCTTTCCGGAAAAACTACCAGAGCAGGGGAGTCTATTTCGTCTATGTTTTCTATTTCAAACCAATTCTTCATATTTTATTGTAATTTGACAAATAACAATTGACAAGGTTTGTGTTTCGTTTTTTAATTCCAATGTCAATTGACTCATTGTCAACTGTCAACTGTTGTTTAAGTTATTCAAGTTCAAACATTGCTTCAATTTCTACAGGAATATTATCAGGCAATGAACCCATGCCCACAGCGCTTCTCACGCCAACACCGTTATCATCGCCCCACACTTTAGCAAAAAGTTCACTGCATCCATTGAGGACATAAGGATGACGTTCAAATTCCGGAACGGCATTTACCATTCCCAGCACTTTTATTACGCGTTTGATTTTATTGAGACTTCCAAGATTGGCTTTCAATGTGGCGAGGATGGCCAGGCCAACTTGCTGTGCCGCCAGTTTTGCCTCGTCCATATCCATATCAACGCCAACTTTACCGATGATCAGGCTGCGATCTTCTTTTACGGTTCCATGCCCGGATACGTAAACAAAGTTACCCACTTGTAAAAAGGGCTTATAGACTCCCAGTGGAGTAGGTGGAGGTGGCAGTGTTAAACCAAGTTGTTGGAAGCGTTGATCGGGTGTCATACTTTGATTTTAGATTTTAGATTTGTGATTTGTGATTTCTGTTTTTACGATTCTATGTCATTAAGTTAAACTCCACCTGCTGAAGAGGATTGAGGTGAGGTGATTAAAAAGGGCTTAACTTAACCACATTGCTTTACAATTAACTGTTCACGAATAACTTTTAACGGATTACAAGAATGAATTGATAATCATTACACCAATTATTCCACAGACGGATACAATAGTCTCCATTAATGACCATGATCGGATGGTATCCTTGATACTGAGATTAAAATATTCTTTGAATAACCAGAAACCTGCGTCATTCACATGAGAGAAAAGGAGACTTCCTGCACCTACAGCCAATACCATTAGATTTGGATTTATCTCTGGATGATTCATTAATAATGGAGCAACAATTCCAGCAGCTGTCAAGCCAGCAACAGTAGCTGACCCCACACAAAGTCGTATTAAACAAGCTATTGCCCAACCGAGTAGTAGCGGGTGAGCATTCATGCCACCTAAGAAGCCAGCAATTTCATTGCTTACTCCGCTATCAATTAAAATTTGCTTGAGGCCACCGGCACCACCCATAATCAGCATGATCATACTGACATCTTTAACGGATTCGCCATACATGCCCATGATATATTTCATGGTTGATCCTTTTCTTAGTCCAATAGTATAGGTAGCAACCCCTAGAGAAATCAGCATAACGATAGCAGGATCACTCAGAAATACGATAAGCTTTTTGAAAATCCCATCACTATGGATCATTGGATTGACGATGGTGGTAAAGGCAAGCAGCAGAACGGGCAGCAAAGCAGAAAGAAAAGAATTTGCCATCCCAGGAAGTTTATCTTCAGGAAGACCTTCTGACTGAAATGTTTTTAAAACGGTGACCTTCATATTCTTCAATGTCTTTGAGAATAAAAGCCCTGCAATGATTACAGTTGGAAAACCAATGATTGTTCCATAAACTAAAGTCATACCCATGTCCGCATGGAATTGTGCGACAAGGGCTGTAGGTGATGGATGTGGCGGAAGAAATCCATGTGTAACAGATAGCGCTGCCAACATCGGTACGCCAACGTAAACTGCTGATAGTTTAAAACGATAGGCGACTGAACAGATCAAGGGAAATACCAAAACAAATCCAACATTGTAGAAGAGAGGGATTCCAATAACAAAACCTGTGAACATCAGTGCCCACTGAATCCTGCTCTCACCAAAGAGTTTCATTAGGCCGCCAGTTATCTGTTGAGCCGCTCCACTCTCGGCAACTAGTTTTCCTAACATGGCTCCGCAAATTACCACCACGGCAAGAGAGCCCAACATATCTCCCAAACCTTTTTGAACGGAGCCGCTGATTTTAGAAACTTCAATACCTAAAAGCAATCCACCAATGATGGAAACAATCATGAAGGATATAAAGGGATTTATTTTATAATAAGAGATGAGTAGTACTAAAAGGACGATGCAAAATAGGACGATGAGTAACGACATTTCTAGTGGGGTTAATCGTTAATAGTTAATCTTGCCTAACGGCAGGTGTTGCTAGCAATGGGATGCAGAATCAGAACTTATCAGGTATCTGTATGATTCGCACAACGATTTCATGCGGATCGCCATCTTTATCCAACAGATTGAACTTCACCATGGGATTGTCGCGCTTGATATTGGTTTCTACATGAATGATTTCATTGTCCTGCAAATGCTTTTGAATTTCTTTTTGAAGAATAAAAAGCGCGTTGGCAAAATCAACTTCTATTGGACTGGGGTTGTAAGAACTGGTCTTCATTTAATTATGCGTTAACTGTTAATGATTAATGGTTAATCGTTAATGGTTAATCGTTGATGCTTGCACCATTTTCTATTAACGGCTAACGATTAACTTTTAACTCCACCGGATCAAAGCAGAAGCCCACGTGAAGCCACTGCCGAAGGCGGCTAAACAAATTACGTCATTTTCTTTGATTCTTCCTTCTGCCCAGGCTTCGCTCATGGCAATGGGTATGGAGGCGGCTGTGGTATTGCCATAGCGCATGATGTTATTGAAAACCTTGTCATCTGGCAATCCAAGTTTTTCCTGAATGTATTGGCTGATCCGCAAATTGGCCTGATGAGGCACCAATAAGCTAATGTCATCTTTTTTCATGCCATTGGCTGTAAGGGCCTCATTAATTACCTCCATAAACCGAACTACCGCATGTTTAAAAACCTGGCTTCCATTCATCACTACTTTAAAGTTAGTGGTATCTAATATTTGTTCGGGCTGCCGCTCTTCTCTTGGTCGGCTGCTGCCTGGGTCTTTTACATAGAGTTCTTCTGCAAAGCGACCGTCCGAATGAAGATGCGTTGAAAGAATTCCAGCTTTACTCGAAGGCTGAAGAATGGCTGCACCGGCACCGTCAGCAAAAATTACGGCAGTATTTCTTCCGCGAGTAGTAGCATCAATAGCGGTTGATTGAATCTCAGCTCCAACCACTAGTATGGTTTTATACATTCCTGTTTTTATAAACTGATCGGCAACTGATAATGCATAAATGAAACCTGAACAAGCATTGCGGATATCCAGAGCACCAATTCGTCCATCCAAGCCAAGTTCGCGCTGAAGTAAAACACCAGAGCCAGGAAAAAAATAATCAGGAGTGATGGTAGCAAAAACAATAAAGTCGATGTCTTTTTCGGTAAGATTCGCTCTTTGCAAAGCCATTCGCGAAGCCTTGGCCGCCATGTTAGCAACCGTATCTTTGGCGGGATCAATCCATCTTCGTTCTTTGATGCCGGTTCGTTCGATAATCCACTCATCAGTTGTTTCCATGATGGTGGATAAATATTGATTGGTGATGACCGTTTCCGGAACGTGATGACCGAGCCCGACAATTTTGGAATACTGCATAGCGTCTTTTTTTTGGTGACGGCTAAGGTAATAAAATGGTTGCAGGTCTCAAGTTGCCAGTTTCAAGTTTCTTATCGTATAGTAGTTGCCAGCTCGACCAGAAACCAGGAGCTCGTAACTAGGAACTATTTTTTTACCAACCCTTTAGTATTGTCATCCGAGTGCCTGTCGATTAATTTATGGATAGGATCAATGCCAGCCTTGCGTGGTTTTGAATTAACAGCAATGGTGTAGGTGTTTTCCTTTTGGGTGATCTTATGCTTTCGCAGATAGATCAGACTGTCTTTACCCGCTTTATTTTTTCCATACACCCCAATATCAATCCAATCGTTGATCGGAATATTCGTTTCCATACCGGTGCTGTCGGCTCTCATTTTCTCAGCTGACACTTCGAGAATGACTTCATAATGAAGGCTGTCCTTTTCAATGTACTCAGCCTTGGTAGTTTTATTTTCAAAGAGGGTGATGGTCTCAAACATATCGTGAATAATGTATTGCAGACTGTCGGGTGTTACTTTGCGAATGTGTTTTAATAAATCGGCAGAGGTAGGATAAGGTGCATCTTTAAAGCGCCACTCTTGATTGTATCTTCGGAAAGCAGCATTCACACTGTCTTCACCGATATAATCCTGAAGGGCATAGAAGAGCAATGAAGCTTTTTGGTAATGAATGTATCCTTGTCCTTCAACAAACTCCAATGGTTGTTCTTTCTTTCGTTCAAATGCACGACCTCCTAAGTACCTGTCCAACTCATATTTGAGATAACGCTCCAGAATTTCGGGTGTGAATTTATGTTTCAACACCATTAAAGCTGAATACTGCGACATGCTTTCGCTAAGCATAGCATTGCCTTTCACTCCGGCTTCCATGGCCTGATGACCCCACCACTGGTGAGCGACTTCATGAGCCGTTACATAATACACATAGTCAATATCCTTGTCGGGATCGGCAACTTTGGCAATAAAACCAATGCCTTCCGAGAATGGAATAGTGTTGGCGAACGATTGTGCAAATGTTGAGTACCTTGGAAACTCCATGATGCGCACTTGCCTGTATTGGTAAGGACTAAAATTCGTTGTGTAGTACGCTAATGCATCCTTCATGCCTTGCATCATTTTATCCAGATTGTATTCATGACCGGGATGATAATAGATTTCAAGGTTTACATCATTCCACTTATCCCGCTTGACGGCATATCGTGCAGAAACAATTGAATAGAAGTTGCACATAGGTGCATCCATTTTGTAGTGGTAGAATTTCCGATCGTCTTCCTGCCATTCTTTTTGAAGATACCCTGGAGCGATCGCTATCTGATCACTGGCGGTGCTGATGATCATCTCAAAACGTATGTGATCGGCATCATCGCCAAATAAGTTCATGGCTAGTCCACGAGGGTCGTTGCGTTCCAGCATCCTCTCTTTTTCTTTCATCTTTCTTTTCTTGCGCTCGTCATCGTCACCTAGTTCAGCGTCACTGCTATAACCAAGGCTAGGGAAGAATTGATTATTAAAGAAGGTTCCGTTAAAGACAACTCTGGTGTTGCTGCCACCTTGCTCAAACCCTTTTGTGATAAAGGAAGATTTAAAATTCATTTTGATACTGTCTCCAGGAGCTAATGGTTGGACTAACTCGTATATGTAGTACCGGAAATTTTCAAGAGCCTCTTTCACCTTAGCCTCGCGATCAAACTTCACATAGTTGATCGTAACCTGATTGTCCACATCGTGTTGGATGTGTATATCTTTGATTGGTACAGAGGTCTTGTTCTTAAGCCAATAGAATCCTTCGGCCACAAAGTCGCGGTCGTATGGATAGATATCCACTTTCATGTTTGACTCCACAATCTTTGGCTGTGGAAGAAATTCGTATTGCTTTAATTTCTTCTCATATTCTTCCTGTAGGTCTTCCTGGTCATCTGACTTTACAAATTTGTTAACCACAGTGGTGGTATAATAGATGTAAAAACCTGAGAACAGAAATACCGCTAGCACCGATAATGAAAAAATGATCATGGAGCGGTTGAGTCTTAGCTTACCCGTCTTCCAACGCATATTCATGACTGCTTCGGAACCACGCACTGAAAAGACAACGGCTACCGCGAAGAGAAGAATGGACAAAGCAAACCAATATAGTTTAAACCAGGAGAAAGGAGTGACGAAGTGACCATACACATTCATATCTGAGAATGTGCCGAGACTTCCGCTGGCAAAGCGCCAAAGGTTATGCTCTAATCCAAGTTCTCCTAAAACACCACGGATAATAAAGAACACGATACAAAGTGCGAAGCCTAAAAATTTATTATTGACTAACACTTGAATAAAGAATGCCAGGAAAGTATACAGAAGCAGGAAGGCAATGGTACCCGTGTAGAGTGTGCCAAAGTAGAGAGGTAACTCAAAATTATAGTACCCATATGAAATCTGAATGATCACACCACAAAGGATCAGCACAAAAAGCATGACCAGGTAAATCAGAATTAGTCCTAAAAACTTAGATAGCAATGCAATGAAACTAGGCATGGGCATCGCGTCTAATATCAAATCAAACTTTACGACACGCTCTTTCCAAACCAACTCACCAGAGTAGAAGATGGTGATGATGAGGAAGAATAAATTAAATCCGTCAAGTAACCCTATGACAGAATAGGTAGTAGGATAGGAGCTTGTGCCATATAGTTGATTCATGTTCATAGCATTGATGAACAACAACAG